>JAAOZZ010000054.1 GCA_012274175.1 Betaproteobacteria bacterium | reverse complement strand
GGACCTGCAGCTCGTGCGCGACCTGGCGGAGAGCTTCGACGTGGTGATGCTCGCCAAGGCGGGAGAAGCCTACGGAGCGCCCGAGATCCGCGACCTTTCCGCGGTGCTGGTGGGACTGAACCACCGCATCACCATCCAGCCCATCATCGAGCACCCCAAGTCCCTCAAGATCGCCCCGGAGCTCATGCAGTACTCCACGGTGAAGCACGTGGTCTTCGGCATTCACGACTTCTCCAAGGCGATGGGCATCCACATCACGCCGCGCAACTGGACCGAGGAGCTCAAGTTCTACCTGCACGACATCCTGTTCGAGGCGCGCATCGCCGGCAAGGGCGTGATCGGCGGCGTGGAGACGCTGATCGGCCAGTCCACGATGCCCGAGGAATTCGTCGAGCCCGACGACGTGCGCCGGTGGCTCGACCTGCACGGCGACGAGGAATCGCGGGTCGTCTACCGCCACGCGTGCGAGGAGGCCTCCCTGGGGCTTTCCGGCAAGCAGGTGATCCATCCTTCCCACATCCATCCGTGCAAGGTGGCCTTCACGCCGTCGCCCTCCGAGATCAAGACCCGGATCGCGATCCTGCGCGCGGCGATCGAGGCCGACGCGCTGCTGGGCGGGGCGATCAAGTTCGAAGGGGAAATGCTGGACCCGCCGATGTTCGGCAAGGCGCTGCAGACCCTCCTGCGCGCCCATGCGCTGCACGCGCTCTCGGAGCAGGACACGGGATTCGCCATCGAGGTGCTGAGGAAGCTGCCGGCGCAGGTGGTGCGCGAGAACTGGCCCTACGGCGTGATTCTTTGAAGGCCGCGCCGGAAGCCTCCGTCCGCGAGGCGCTCGGGAGGGGACTCGAGCACCAGCGGGCCGGCCGCCTTCCCGAGGCCGAGGCGATGTACCGCCAGGCGCTGCAGGCGGCGCCCGATCATCCCGACGCCCTGCACCTGCTGGGCGCCGTGGCACACCAGGCGGGAAGGAACGACCTGGCGATCGAGCTCTCGCGCCGGTCGGTCGCCATGGACCCTTCGAATCCCCATTACCTGGGCCAGCTCGCATTCGTGCTCCAGGCCGGGGGCAACCCGGAAGAGGCGATTGCATGCTACCGCCGGGCCCTGGCCATCGACCCGCGATCCCCCGAGCTCCATTTCCACCTGGCGCTGGCACTCGGTGCGCAGGGCCACCGTGCCGAGGCGATGGCCGGCTATCGCGAGGCGCTGCGCCTCGAGCCCGGCCATTCCGACGCTCGCAACAACCTCGGACTCGAGCTCCAGGCGATGGGCAGGCTCGACGAAGCCCTCGTGTGCTTCCGCTCGGCGGTGGCCTCCCGGCCGGGCAATGCGCCGGCCCACAACAACCTCGGCAACGTGCTGGATGCGCTGGGCGATGCGCAGGCTGCCCTCGCGAGCTACCAGCGCGCCCTGGAGCTCGAAGACCTCCCTGCGTTCCAGGCGAATTTCGCGCGGCTCCTGAGGATGATCGACCGCGTGCCCGGCGACGCCTCCTTCCGGCACCTCGTCGCGCGCGCGATCTCCGAGCCATGGGCGAGGCCCGCGGACCTCGCGCGAGCGGGGTTGAGCCTCGTGAAGGCCGACCGGGACCTCGGGCAATACATCGACGCGGCATTGCGCGCATGGCCGGCGAAGCCCGCTCGGCAAGCGCTGCTGGGTGCTTCCGGGTTCGCTGTGCTCGCCCGCAATCCCCTGTTGCGGGCCATCCTGGAAAGCCTCCAGGTATGCGACCTCGAGATGGAGCGCTTCCTCAACCTGGTGCGCCACGGGATGCTCGAGGAGGCGATGCAGGACGACGGCCGCGGCGCCGCGGACGAAGAATCCCTGGCGCTCTGCTGCGCCCTCGCGCGCCAATGCTTCATCAACGACTACGTCTTTTCCTGCACCGACGAGGAGACCGGGCGGGCGCGATCCCTGCGGGCGAAGCTCGTCGCGGCGATGGAATCGGGCCGCGAGGTTTCCGCGTTCCAGATGGCCGCAGCGGCCGCCTATTTCCCCCTGGGCTCCCTGCCGTTCGCGGATCTCTTGCCGGCGCGCCCGTGGCCCGCTCCCGTGGCGGCGTTGCTCACGCAGCAGGTGGTCGAGCTCCGCGAGGAGCAGGAGTACGGCCGCGCGCTGCCGCGCTTGACGGGCATCGACGAGGGCGTTTCCCGCAGCGTGCAGCGTCAATACGAGGAGAATCCCTACCCGAAATGGGTCAAGCTGCCCCACTGTGCCGCCGCCTCCCCGGGCCTGCACCCGTCCCTCGAGGCGGCGCTCGGCGCGGCCTTCGGGGAACGCGGCGATATCGATATCCTGGTCGCGGGATGCGGCACGGGACAGGAATCCATCGAGCTCGCGCGCAGGTTTCCGCGGGCGAAGGTGCTGGCGATCGACTTGAGCCTCGCGAGCCTGGCCTATGCCGAGCGCAAGGCGCATGAGCTCGCCGTGGCGAATCTCGAGCATGCCCAGGCCGACATCATGAGCCTCGGATCCTTCGACCGCCGCTTCGACCTGGTGAGCTCGGTGGGCGTGCTGCACCACCTGGAGCGTCCGCTGGCCGGGTGGCGGCATCTCGCAGCGCTGCTTCGCCCCGGCGGGCTCATGCTGGTGGGGCTGTACAGCGAACGCGGACGCGAGGACGTGGTCGCGGCGAGGAAGCTCATCGCCGAGCGCGGATATGGATCCAGCGCGGAAGACATCCGCCGATGCCGGCAGGAGCTGATGTCTTCCGGGGATCACGCGGACCTCGCCTTGCGCGGCGATTTCTTCGGCACGAGCGAATGCCGCGACCTGCTGTTCCACGTGCAGGAGCACCGCTACCGCCTGCCCGGCGTCGGGGAAATGCTGCGTGAGCTGGGACTGGAATTCCTGGGCTTCGGGCTCGATTCCCCCGTCCTGGATCGATTCCGGCGACGCTTTCCCGAAGGCGGATCGGAGAGGGACCTGGACCGATGGGACGCCTTCGAGGCGGAAAATCCGCGGACCTTCTCGGGCATGTACGTCTTCTGGGTCCGCAAGCCCCCCGACGCACCCACGCCGCCCGCCCCATGAGCGCTTTCGCCGCGTTTGCCCAATGGAAATGGGAGATCCCGGGCTTCTTCAACATCGGCGTCGCGTGCACCGATGCCCACGCCGGCACGCCGGCCGAATCCCAGGTGGCGATGATCGTGGAGGACGACGCCCTCGGCACGAGCTCGATCACGTACGGAGAGCTTTCGCAACGCACGAGCCGCTTCGCGCAATTGCTGCGCAACCTCGGCGTGGAGGCCCTCGACCGGGTCCTGGTGCGGCTGCCCAATTCGATCGACTACCCGACCGCCTTCCTCGGCACCATGAAGCGCGGAGCGATCGCCGTGCCCACCTCGACGCTGCTCACCGCGGAGGAAGTGCGCTACCTCGTCGCCGATTCCGGCGCGAGCGCCATCGTGATCGACCGGGGCTCGTGGGGCGCGATCGGTCCCGCCCTCGCGGGAGCCGGCAACCTGCGTCACGCGCTGCTCACCGGGGCCGGTGAGTCCCCTCGCTTCGGGGATGTCGAGGCCATCGACCTCGAGCGCGCGCTCTCCGGGATCGCGGCCTGGGAGGGCGCGCATCCCACGCGCCCGGACGATTCCGCCTACCTGGTCTACACCTCGGGCACGACCGGGTTTCCCAAGGGCGTGCTGCACGGCCATCGGTCGCTGCTCGGCCGCACGCCCGCCTGGATGTACTGGTTCGACTTCGAGGCGGGCGGCTCGCCCGGTGCAGCGACGCTCGGCGCCGTCGACCGCATCGTGCACTCGGGCAAGTTCAACTGGACCTATGTCCTGGGCTCGGCGCTCATGGACCCGCTCTACCGCGGCAAGACGGTGATCGCCCACGAAGGGCGCAACGACGCGCACACCTGGCCGCGGCTCATCGCCAGGCACGGGGCCACGATCTTCATCGGCGTGCCGACGATCTACCGGCAGATCCTGCAGAAGACCGGCTTCGCGCGCGCCGACGTGCCGACGCTGCGCCATTGCATGAGCGCGGGCGAGCATCTCTCCGACGAGGTGTTCGCGCTCTGGAAGGAGCGCTTCGCGCTCGACATCTTCGAAGCCGTGGGCATGAGCGAGATCAGCTACTACCTCTCCCAGAGCAAGCGCCGGCCGATCCGCCCCGGCAGCGCGGGCTTCCCCCAGCCGGGCCACGACGTGCGCCTGCTCGACCCCGACACGCTGGAGGAAGCCGCGCCCGGAGAGGAAGGAATGATCTGCGTGCCCGAGGGCGACCCGGGCCTGTTCCTGCGCTACTGGAACCTGCCCGAGGAAACGGCCCGGCTGCGCCACGACGGCTGGTTCTTCACCGGCGATTACGCGCGCTACGACGCCGACGGCTACCTGTGGTTCCTCGGACGCAAGGACGACATCATCAAGAGCTTCGGCTACCGCGTCTCGCCCTACGAGGTGGAGCGGGTGATGAAGAGCCACCCCCAGGTGGCGGATTGCGCGTGCATCGCCGAGGAAGCGGGCAGCGACAAGCGCCTCGTCGTGGCCTACGTGATCCCCCACGCCGGTAGCACGGTGAGCCCCGCGGAGCTCGTCGCCTTCGGCCGCGAGCACCTCGCCGCGTACAAGGCACCGAAGGTGGTTTACCTCGCGGGCGAATTTCCCCGCACCCGCAATGGTAAAATTCTGCGTCGCGAGATCACCCCGCGCATCGCCACCGCGCGCAGCCCGTCCTGAGCCTGCCGCCGTGTGCCACGCCACGGGTCGCGCCCGCCGTACCGACCGGATTCCGCATCGACCCGAAAGAAACCCATGACCACGATCCGCGAGGAAGACTTCGTCCAGTCCGTCGCCGACGCCTTCCAGTTCATCAGCTACTACCATCCCGCGGACTACATCCGCGACCTGTGGGCCGCGTACCAGCGGGAGGAATCGCCGGCGGCGAAGGACGCCATGGCGCAGATCCTGATCAACTCGCGCATGGCCGCGGAAGGCCACCGCCCCATCTGCCAGGACACGGGCATCGCCATCGCCTTCATCCGCGCGGGCATGGACGTGCGCTGGGACACGAAGAAGTCCCTCGAGCAGCTCGTGAACGAAGGCGTGCGCCGCGCCTTCACCGACCGCGACAACCCGCTGCGCGCCTCGATGCTGTCCGACCCCGACGGCAAGCGCGTCAACACCGGCGACAACACGCCCGCGGTCACCCACGTCGAGCTCGTGCCGGGGGACAAGGTGGAAGTGATCGTGGCCGCCAAGGGTGGCGGATCCGAGAACAAATCGAAGTTCGTGATGATGCTGCCCAGCGATTCCATCGTCGACTGGGTGCTCTCGGTCGTGCCCACCATGGGAGCGGACTGGTGCCCGCCGGGCCTGCTTTCCCTGGGCATCGGCGGCTCCCCCGAGAAGGCCATGCTGATGGCCAAGTGGGCCATGATGGAACCCCTCGACATCCACGTGCTCAAGGCACGGGGCGCGAAGACCCGCGCCGAGGAGCTGCGTCTCGAGATCCACGAGAAGGTAAATGCGCTCGGCATCGGCGCCCAGGGCCTGGGGGGGCTATCCACAGTGCTCGACGTGAAAGTGGTCGATTACCCGACCCACGCGGCCTCGAAGCCCGTGGCGCTGCTGCCCAACTGCGCGGCCACGCGCCACGCCCACTTCGTGCTCGACGGCAGCGGGCCGGCCCGCCTGGAGCCCCCCTCCCTCGACGACTGGCCCAAGCTCACCCTCGACCTCGCCTCCAGCCGGCGGGTGAACCTCGACACGCTCGGCAAGGCGGAGATCGCCGCATGGAAGGCAGGCGATCGGCTGCTCCTCTCGGGCAAGCTCCTCACCGGGCGCGACGCGGCCCACAAGCGCCTGGTGGACATGATGGCGCGCGGGGAGAAGCTTCCGGTGGATTTCACGAACCGCTTCATCTACTACACCGGCCCGGTGGACGCGGTGCGCGATGAAGTGGTGGGACCCGCGGGTCCCACGACGAGCTCGCGCATGGACAAGTTCGTGGAGCCCGTGCTCGCGGGCACCGGCCTCATCGGAATGGTGGGCAAGAGCGAGCGCGGACCGGTGGCGATCGAATCGATCCGCAAGCACGGCGCGGTGTACTGCATCGCCGTGGGCGGGGCCGCCTACCTCGTGTCCAAGGCGATCCGCGCCTCCCGCGTGCTCGCCTTCGAGGACCTGGGCATGGAAGCGATCCGCGAGTTCGAGGTGCGCGACATGCCCGTCACGGTCGCCGTGGACGCCCAGGGCAACTCGGTGCACAAGAGCGGCCCCGCCCATTGGAAGGCGCGGATCGGCAAGATTCCCGTCACCGTCGCGTGAGGACCAGCGCCCCGATGTCCCGGGCCGCGCGCCCGCTTGGATAATCCGCTGCGTCCCGCGACCTCGGCGGGCGGTTCGTCCGATGCGCTCTGGCTCGCCCGCGAGGCCCACGCCCGGCGCCCGCTGCTCGTCCTCGCCGCCTCGGCCCAGGATGCCGAGCGGCTGCGCGAGGAGATCGCGTGGTTCGATCCCGCGCTGCGGGTGCACCGGCTCCCCGATTGGGAGATCCTCCCCTACGACCAGTTCTCCCCGCACCCCGACCTCATCTCGGAGCGGCTGGCGACCCTGTGGCAACTGGCCGCCGGAGCGTTCGACGTGGGCATCGTGCCCGTGGCCACCGCGCTGCAGCGCCTGCCGCCCCGCGCGTACCTCGCCGGGCGCACCTTCGAGC
>JAAOZZ010000389.1 GCA_012274175.1 Betaproteobacteria bacterium | reverse complement strand
CGCGCACGAGCGCGATCAACAGGATGCATTTCATCTGGATGCTGCTCATTGCGATGCTCCTATTCAAGATTCGGTCATGAAGTTCCTGGATACTGTCAGATTCCCCGCGCAAGTGCGTGCTTCCCGCGTGCGCCAGCATGGCCGGGCCTCAAGCACTATCAATTGCGCCCGCTCTTGCCTGCGTCAGGCCGGGCGGAGATCAACCGGACGATGACAACGATCCCGGCAATCACCACGATTCCCAGCAGGATCATTCCGGATCCACCCCACCAGCCCATGGAACCTGCTCCCCAGCTTCCCATCCATCCTTGCATCATCTGCATCTTCTCGAAAATCGAACGCCATCCTGGTTGATTCCCCAGTCCTTCAATTCGCACCCCATGTCAGTCGCGCTCGCATCAGGATGATGGTCCCTGCCACACGCAGAGTCTGTGCGTTCCCGTACGTGCAACGGGAGTCTCCAGGTGAGTCGATCGCTTCGTCGAGAGCGAATTCGGTGGATGGGAGGCCCCGCCACCGCTTGAACCCGGTCCCCCGCCGCCCGGCCTGCGCAAGGCCGCGGCGGACAGGAGTGCTCCTACGCGCCGGGGTAGAGCCCCTGGGCCCCGTCGATTTCGGCGGGGTTCGAGCGTGCGGCCGTAAGGTATGCGTGGTCGCATTCGTTGGAATGGACGAGACGTCCGTTGCTCAAGACATACTTGTGCTGCGCGACTTGCCAGCCACCTTCTCCGCCGATGTACTGGAAGCCGTTCACGACTTTAGCGGTGGCGGCAGCGTTCGCGCCGCTCGCCACGTTCGATTCGGCATGCAGCCGGGTCGCTGGGGACATCTCGCCATGGCGGGTCTGCATGAGCACTGCCTTCGCGGCTGTCTTGCCGGAAGAAGGAGCGGGCGGCCAGGAACCGGCCGCCGCCGGCAGGACCAGCGTGGCCACGGCAAATGCGGCGATGAAACTCAATGTTCTCGTCATCTTGATCTCCTTGTTCGGGCGATATCCGCCGCCGTTTCACACGGCTCGAGCGTCTTCGTCACGGAGACCATCATGCGCGGCACACGCTTGCGCCACGATGATCGGCGCATTACCGATTCGAAATCTTCGGCCTCGGCGCGCGAGGCGCGAAGCGCTCACGCGCAGCGAGCCCGACCCGGAGTGTCGCGGATCACGGCGCGTTGGGGCACGAGCCGGGCGCAGGCATCTCCCCGGTGGACACCATGAGCCGATTGATGAGCGCCTGCATGTCCTGCATCGTGACTCCCGACCGGTTCCCCGGCGATCGCACGAACTGCGCCATCGCGTTCGACATGCCGCTCGTGCCGCCGAACGAGGGCAGCGGACTGCCGCCCATCATTCCCCCGCCCATCATGACGGCGCCGTTTCCCATCATGCCGTCAAGCCGGCCGTCGGAAACGTCGTCCATCATCGCAGTCACCATTCCCGAGGCAAACGGCATCCCGAGGCTGGTGGCGAGCTGCGACATCGCCGCGAGGGTCAGTCCGTAGTTCCGCGCCTCGGCACTCGGTGGATTCCCCGAGGCGGGCAGCAGGGGGTTCATCGGATGGACGTCCAGGATGTCGCCCACCATGAAATAACAACCGACCGCCCCGTTCGCCGAAGCGATGTTCGCGGCGCTCATGCCTCCCGACATGCGCTGCGCCATCGCCTGGGCCATCGAAGTGAGGGGCGTCACCTGGATGCCGCTCAACATCGATCCCGCGGCCACCGAGGGGATGATCGCCGTCATGGCGTCGGCCGCCTGCACCGGCACGTCGTTTCCGGTCGCCTCGTCGATGAAATGGCCGCCCGTCATCCGCAGCATCACCGGGCCCGAGAACGAGGCGATCGCCATCGAGAAATTCCCCTGGGCGTCGGTGGCCGCGGAGCCGAGCGTGCGCCCCATGGCGCCGGATTCGATGGCGTAGGCCGTCATGGTCCCGCCCGCGACCGGACCCTTGGTGGCGGTGCCCGCGATACCGCCCTGGAGGGACGACGACGGTGCGCTTCCTCCGCCGCCACCTCCACATCCACCCAGCGCGAGTCCCAGCGCGAGCAGGGAAGCCGCGCACTTCCAAGACTTCCACCGGTCGCCCATGTTCGCCTCCTCGTGAATTCGCCTACCGCCGATGGTGCACACACAAAGGGAAGGCGGGATTGACCTGCGTCAGGCGCACCGCATTGAAATCGGATCAGGAGCGGGCGCCGGGGGCGGGGAAGCGCAGGACGAAGGTGACGCCGCCGCGCAGGCTCGAGGCGTCCACGCTCCCGTGCTGCAGCTTCATGATGGAATCGACGATGGCGAGCCCCAGGCCCGCCCCCTCGACGCTGCGCGCACGGGACTCGTCCCTGCGCGCGAAGCGCACGAACAATCGCTTCAAGTCGGGCGCCGCGATCTCGCCGCCGGGGTTGCTGACGGCCACGGTCGCCTCCGAAGGACTCGACTCGATTCGCACCTCGATGCGCGCGGCAGGCGGCGAATAGCGCACGGCATTGGACAGCAGGTTGGTGATCGCCCGGCGCACGAGCGAGCGGTCGGCGCGGATGCGCGCGTCGCCCAGGACCGCGATAGCCTGCGACTTCTCGGACGCGGCCGCCTCGAAATAGTTGGCGACGTTCGCGGCCTCCGCCGCCAGGTCGATTTCCTCCTCGCTCAGCTCGATCATTCCGCGATCGGCGCGTGCGAGGAACAGCATTTCCGACACCATCCGCTGCAGCCGCTCCAGCTCCTCGAGGTTGGAGTGCAGCGCCTCCTGGTACTCCTCCACGGGGCGCGGCCGGCTCAATGTCACTTGGGTCTGGAGCAGCAGGTTGTTGAGCGGGGTGCGCAACTCGTGGGCGATGTCGGCGGAAAACTGCTCCAGGGCGCGGAAGCTCTCCTCCAGCCTTTCAAGCATCCGGTTGATGCTGTCGGCCAGGCCGTGGACCTCGAGCGGCGCGACCGCGAGATCGAGCCGGGCGCCCAGCCGCTGGGCGGTCACCTCCCCGGCCCTTGCCGCCAATTCCGATAGCGGGGCGAGCCCGCGGCGCACCACGAACAGGGCCAGCAGCGCGCTCGCGGCCGTTCCCGTGATCGCGACCAGGAAGGCGATGATCGCATGGTCGCGCAGCAGCGCGCGCGTCTCGGTGGTCTCCGTCGCGACGACCACATCCGTCGACGCCCCGCCGGGCCAGGCGTGCCGAACGCGATGCACGAGCCAGATCCGGGGGCCGGACTCGACCGCCTCGAACGGAATCGCCGACCGGGCGCCCGGCTCGCGCGCCGCGGCCGCAAGCGCGGGCTCCCCGAGAGGAACCAGCCAGCGGCCGGACTGGAGAACGCCGATGCTCAGGTGGGGATGTCCCACGGTGACGTCGCGGATCCGGGCGAGGTTCGCCTCGAACGCGGGCAGGCTGTCGAACTCGCGCAGGAGGTGCTCGACCACCTCGGTCTTGCCCGTGATCTCCGCGAGGTCCTTCGATTCCAGCTCCATCTTCAGCGCGTGGTAGAGCGCATAGCCCGCGGCCGCCATGATGGCCGCCGAGCCCAGCCCGAAAAGCAGCACGAGGCGCGCGGCGAGCGAAGCGTTGCGCGAGCCCGGCCTCACGCCGCGCGCTGCTCCATCACGTAGCCGAATCCGCGCACCGTGTGGATCAGCTTGTCCGGAAACGGATCGTCGATCTTCGCGCGCAGTCGCCGCACGGCGACCTCGACCACGTTGGTGTCGCTGTCGAAGTTCATGTCCCAGACCTGCTCGGCGATCAGCGTGCGCGAGAGCACCTCGCCCTGGCGGCGCAGGAAGAGCAGCAGCAACGCATACTCCTGGGACGTGAGGTCGACGCGCTGCCCGCCGCGCTCGACGCGGCGCCGGAGGAGGTGCACCTCGAGGTCGGCGCTGCGCAGCACGTCGGCTTCCTGCGCTTTCCCGCGGCGCAGGAGCGCGCGAACGCGCGCGAGCAGCTCGGAAAACGCGTACGGCTTCACGAGATAGTCGTCCGCTCCCAGCTCGAGGCCGCGCACCCGGTCCTCGACGCGGTCGCGCGCCGTGAGGAACAGGACCGGCGTCTGCTTCGCCTTGCGGATCT
>JAAOZZ010000388.1 GCA_012274175.1 Betaproteobacteria bacterium | reverse complement strand
GCGTCGTCCACCACGCCGCCGCGCGCGGTGTTCACGAGGATCGCCGTGGGCTTCATCTTCGCGATCTCCGCGGCGCCGATCAGGTGATGGGTCGCGGCCGAATAAGGCGCCATCACCACCACGAAGTCCGACTCGGCGAGCAGCTCCTCGCGCTCGACCCAGGTAGCGGCCAGGCGCCGCTCGTCGTCCTGGGGCAGGTGCGAGCGGTTGTGGTAGATCACGCGCATGTCGAAGCCCGCGGCCCGCCGCGCGATCGCCTGCCCGATGCGCCCCATGCCGATGATGCCGAGGGTCGCGTGGTGGATGTCCTGGCCCAGGAAGTACTGCACGCCGAAGGCGATCTTCCAGCCGCCGGAGCGCACGTAGGCATCCCCTTCGGCGATGCGCCGGGCCGCCGCCATGAGCAGCGCCCACGTGAGGTCGGCGGTCGTGTCGTCGAGCACCCCGGGCGTGTTGGTCACGCGGATGCCGCGCTTCGTGCACGCGGGCACGTCGACGTTGTTGTAGCCCACGGCGATGTTCGAGATCACCCGCAGGTCCGGGCACTGGGCGAGGACGGACTCGTCGAAGCGGTCCATGACGGTCGCCATGACGCCCGCCCTGCCCTGGAGCCGGCGCGTGAGCTCCTCGGGCGCCCACGGGCGGTCCTCGGCGTTGTGCTCGACGTCGAAGCGCTGCTCGAGCGCCCCCACGATCTCGGGAAAGACGCCGCGCGTGACCAGGACCTTCCTCTTCAATGCCTCAGCCGCCGCCGTAGAGGTAGTTGGGCAGCCAGAGGGTCATCCCGGGCCAGATGTACATGATGGCCATGCAGACGATGACGATCAGCATGTACGGCATCATGCCCGCGAAGATCTGGTTCAGCGTCACGTGCTTCGGCGCCACGCCCTTCAAATAGAACGCCGACATCGCCACCGGCGGCGACAGGAACGCCGCCTGCAGGTTCACGAACACGATGGTCGCCCACAGGATCGGATCGATGTTGAAGTGCTTGAGCAGCGGAAGGAAGATGGGCACGAAGATCACGATGATCTCGGTCCATTCGAGCGGCCAGCCGAGCACGAAGATGATCGCCTGGGACAGGAGCATGAACTGGATCGGCGACAGGTTGAAGCCCAGCACCCAGTTCTCGACCAGCTGCTGCCCGCCGAGGATCGCGAACACCGCCGAGAAAAGCGCGGAACCCACGAACAGCCAGCAGACCATGGCCGTGGTCTTGGCGGTGAGGAACACGGATTCCTTCACCCGCTTCCAGTCCAGCGTTCCCGCCTGGATCGCGAGAATGTACGCGCCCGCGGCGCCGACCGCCGCGGATTCCGTCGCGGTCGTGATCCCGAACAGGATCACTGCCAGCACCACGATGGTGAGGATCCCGAGGGGCATGACCGAGCTGCTGAGGAGCTTGAGGATCTCGAACTGGTCCGCCTCCAGCTTCCAGTAGTAGTACAGCAGCAGCAAGCCAATCACGACGGCGCTGCCCCAGAACCACTCGTAGAACTGCGGGTCCGGTCCGGCGTCTACCGGGGCGGCGGGACCTTCCTTCAGCAATTCCGGGGTGCCTAGCTCCTCCAGGCCTTCGGAGCCCCCCGAGGAGGCCGCCGAAGACGACGACTCGCCGGATCCCAGCTCCTGGGGCTGTTCCTCTCCGGTCGAGGCTGCGGCCGCCGGAGCCTTCGCCGGGGCGGACTGCTTCACCATCGCGGAAATCGCGGCGCTTTCCGCGACCTCGGTCTGTGGATGGATCACGACATACCACCAGACGAGATAGAAGGTGCTGGCCACGAGGACCAGCGGGAAGAGCGCCGCGGTGAAATTCTTCACCAGCATCCGGTAACGCACGCGGACCCCGCCCGCTTCGATCTGCAGCGCACGGCCGGGCGCGAAGAGCGCCGTCGTGAGCGACAGCAGCATGTTGCGCGAATACGCCTGCTGGAACCTGGGCACCCATTCGGGAATGGGCACCCGCGTCTCGGCCTCCGGCAGCTTGGGCGCCACCTTCGGATTGATCAGCGCCCATCCCAGGATGTACACGAGGTACAGGAACGCGAGGAAGAATCCCGGGAACATCGCCGAGGCGTACAGCTTCACCACGGACTGGCCCGCGACCGCGGCGTAGACGATGATCATCACCGACGGCGGTATCAGGATGCCGAGCGTGCCGCCCGCGGTGATCACGCCCGCGGCGAGGCGTACGTCGTAGCCGGCCCGCAGCATGGGATTGAACGCGATCACACCCATCAGCACCACCACCGCGCCCACCAGGCCGCTGGCGATGCCCCAGAACGTGCAGATCAGGAGGGTCGCCACCGCGAGCGATGCCGGTACGCGGCGGAACGCGAGCTGCACGCTGTAGAACATCTTGTCCACCAGGGCCCCGCGCTCCATCACGTAGCCCATCAGCACGAACAACGGGATCGAGATCAGCGTGTCGTTGGTCATCGCCCCGTAGGAGCGCTGGACCATGAGGTCGAAGACGTGGTTCTGCGTCCAGGGCTGGGTCGGGTCGTAGAGCGCGATGAAGCCGAAGAACATCCCCAGCCCCATGAGGGTGAAGGCCGTCGGGAAGCCCATCATGATCACCACCACGATGAGCGCCAGCATGGTGAGGCCGAGTGCGGGATCGCTCATCGCTCGGGCCCCTGGGAGCGCTCGGCCCCCTGCGTGGTGGAGCGCTGGCGCGCCGCATCGTCGATGTCATGCATGCTGTCGATCGCGCGCTGGCGGGATTCGGCGTCCACGTACTGGCTGTTGGCGAGCTGTTCCTCGACCACGTCGATTTCCTCGGCGTCCTTGAGCCGGGGAGGCCATACCCCGGTCTTGAGGCAGACGACGCACCGGGCGATCTCCGCCAGGCCCTGGATCATCACCAGCGTGCCGGCAATCGGTATGACGGTCTTGAACTGATACACCGGCGGACCGTCCGCGGTGTCGTTCACATGCTCATGGATCACCCAGGACGCATGGGCATAGTCCCAGCCGGCGTAGATCAGCGCCGCGATGCCGGGAAGGAAGAAGACGATGTAGAGCACGAGGTCCAGGCTCGCCTGCACGCGCGGCTTCATGGAGCTGTAGAGGAAATCCCCCCTCACGTGGGCGTCCTGCGCCAAGGTGTAGGCGCCGCTCATCATGAACAGCGTGCCGTAGATCATGTAGTCCGCGTCGAAGCTCCACGACGTCGGATTGTTGAGGATGTAGCGCTTGAACACCTCCACGCACACCGCACCGGTGAGCAGAAGAATCAGCCAGGCGGAAGCCTTGCCGCACCACGTGCTGATGCTGTCAGCCAGCAGGAGAAAACGCTGAACTTGCATGACTCACTCCGGTTTCACTGCCATTCGCCAGCGCCGAGGCAGCGCACAAAAAACCATCCCGCGATATCCGCGGGATGGTGGGTTCGGCACGACGGTCGGTTACGCCTTCTTCCCGCCGAAATAGTGATTGGCGGCCAGCTTGTAGTCGACGTCCTGGTCGTTCTGCCACTTCGTCGCACGCTCCGCGAACGCCTTCTGCGACTCGAGCACCTTCTTGAACCAGGGGTTGTCCGCCGATTTCTTCGCGATCACCTGGTCCCAGACCTTGAGCTGCGCCTGGAGCACGGAGTTGGGCGTCTTGAAGACCTTGACCTTGTCCTTCGCCTGGATCTTGATG
>JAAOZZ010000387.1 GCA_012274175.1 Betaproteobacteria bacterium | reverse complement strand
GAGATCGCGCTGCTCCTCGAGAGCTGGCGCAAGGGCTCGGAGACCACGTTCATGCAGCTGAGGGCCCCCCGGTCCGCGGGCGAGCTGCAGGTGCACTTCGTGCCCATCGGCACTGGAGATCCCACGCCTACCGTGATCTTCGTCGAGGACGTGGGCAGGATGCGGGCGCAGGCGCAGCAGATGAAGCTCGTGGCGCTGGGGCGGCTCACGGCCTCGATCGCCCACGAGATCCGCAATCCGCTCTCCTCCATCGGCCATGCCGCGGACCTCCTCGACGAGGACGCGGGCCTGGGCACGCCCGAGAGGCGCCTGCTCGACATCATCCGCGGCAACGTCTTCCGCCTCGACCGCATCGTGCAGGAAGTCCTCTACCTCAACCGCCGCGACCGCGCGCAGCCCGAGGCCATCGAGGCGGCTTCCTACCTCGCGAACTTCGCCCACGAGTTCTGCGGCGCGGAGAAGGTGCCTGCCGAATCGATCGACGGGCAGGTGCGCACCGTGCAGCGCCTGTCCTTCGACCGGCAGCACCTGGACCAGGTGCTGTGGAACGTGGCGCGCAACGCCTGGCGCCACGGCCGCAAGCTGCCCGGCTCGGTGCGCATCGTGGTCGCGCCCGCGCCCGCGCCCGGAAAGCTCACGATCGACGTGATCGACGACGGGCCGGGCATCGCGCCCCAGGTCCAGGCGCACCTCTTCGAGCCGTTCTTCACCACCGAGGCGCAGGGCACCGGGCTGGGGCTGTACATCGCGCGGGAGCTTTGCGAGGGCAACGGGGCCCGCCTCGAGTATGTCGAGGCCGCTCGCGGGGCCCATTTCCGCATCACCCTGAAAGGCGCCTGATGAACCGCAAGTCCGTGCTCATCGTCGACGACGAGGCAGACATCCGCGAGCTGCTGGTGCTCACCCTCTCGCGCATGGGCGTGGACGCCGACAGCGCGGCCACCTTCCGCGAAGCCCAGCAGGCGCTCAAGGACCGTCCCTACGACCTGTGCCTCACCGACATGCGGCTACCCGACGGCGACGGGCTCATGGTGCTGCGCCACATCGCCGAGCACCACGGCAACACGCCCGTGGCGGTGATCACGGCGTACGGCTCGACGGAGAACGCGGTGGCCGCCCTGAAGGCGGGCGCCTTCGACTACCTCGCCAAGCCCATCAAGCTGGAGCAGCTGAGGCCGCTCGTGATCAGCGCCCTGAAGCTGCCCAAGCCCGCGCAGTCCCGGCGCGTGGCCACCGGCGAGACCCAGCCGGGCATCCCGCGCCTGCTGGGCGAGAGCCCGGCGATCCAGCGCGCGCGAGAGATGATCGGCAAGCTCGCGCGCTCCCAGGCGCCGGTGTACATCACGGGGGAATCGGGCAGCGGCAAGGAAGTCGCCGCGCGCCTGATCCATATGGGATCGGCCCGCGCCGACGCCCAGTTCGTCGCCGTCAACTGCGGCGCGATCCCCGAGAACCTGATGGAAAGCGAGTTCTTCGGCTACAAGAAGGGCGCCTTCACCGGCGCGGACAGCGACAAGATCGGCTACCTGCAGGCCGCGCAGAAAGGCACGCTTTTCCTGGACGAGGTAGGCGACCTGCCGCTCGCGATGCAGGTGAAGCTGCTGCGCGTGATCCAGGAAAAGAAGGTGCGCCGGGTGGGCGACACCCAGGAGGACGCGATCGACGTGCGCATCATCTCGGCCACCCACCGCAGCCTTTCGGAGCAGGTGGACGCGGGGCAGTTCCGCCAGGACCTCTTCTACCGGCTGAACGTGATCGAGCTGAAGATGCCCAGCCTGCGGGAGATCCCGGAGGACATCCCGCTCATGGTGAAGGAAGTGGTGGAGCGGCTCGCGCGCACGAGCGGCAATCCCGCGCCCACCGTCTCGGAGGAGGCGATGCTCGCGCTGCGGAGATACGATTTCCCGGGCAACGTGCGCGAGCTGGAGAACATCCTCGAGCGCGCGATGGCGCTTTGCAGCGACAACACCCTGCTCGAGAGCGACCTCTACCTCACCCAGGCCACGGCGAAGGAGAAGCTCGCGCCCCTCGACGGCGCCCTGGGCACCCGCGGCCTTCCGCTGCACGACTTCCTCGACCAGCTGGAGCGCGAGGCCATCACCAAGGCGCTCGAGGCCACGCGCTTCAACAAGACCGCCGCGGCGAAGCTGCTCGGCATCACGTTCCGGTCCCTGCGCTACCGACTCGACCGCCTCGGCATCGACTGAGGCCGCGCCCACTCGAACATGCACGGGGCGGATTCCACCGGCTTTGCGCTCGATGCGGCGGGGTGGTGCGCGGCCGCGCGGCGCGTGCCCTCGCCGCACCACGACGCGCGCCCGGCCGGGGCCAAGGTGGAGCTCGTCGTGATCCACAACATCTCGCTCCCGCCGGGGGAATTCGGCGGGCCGTGGATCGACGAGCTCTTCCTCGGGCGCCTCGATCCGCGGGCCCATCCTTATTTCGAGGACATCGCGGCGCGGGAAGTCTCGTCCCATTTCCTCATTCGCCGCGACGGATCCCTCACGCAGTACGTGCCGTGCGAGGCGCGCGCGTGGCATGCGGGAGTGTCGAGCTGGAAAGGCGTGAGCCGCTGCAACGATTTCTCCATCGGCATCGAGCTGGAAGGCGCCGACGATGTGCCGTTCGCCGAGCCGCAGTACGAGACGCTCGCGCGGCTCGCGCGCGCTCTCTTCGATCGCTACGGCACGCTCGACCTCGCGGGCCATAGCGACATCGCGCCCGGGCGCAAGACCGATCCGGGCCTGTGGTTCGAGTGGGACCGGGTGCGCGCCGCGCTGTAAGCGCAACCCCTTGCTTTCACGAAGGCTTTTTTCCGCTCCGCGGGCGGTAGCCGTTACCGCTCATTCTTTGCGCACGACGGGGCCGCAAGATCCTGATTCGCCTGCGGAAAAAATACTTCCCCGGCGTCCCTTGCTTTGCCGGTTCTCCTTTACTAGACTTTGTGCATGCCGCCTTCCGCGGTCACTATATGTTGTGGAAGGCCATGTGAATAAGTTGTGAACAACCCGGGGTTTCCTTCCCGGGTTCCGAGACGAATCCGGCAGTTAGCAGGTCCACAGAAACCTGCCGTCGAGAGCACCCCGGGATTGCGCCCATCCCGTGGCCCTTAAAACAGATCAGGAGAAGTCCCATGCGCTTGGCCTCCGATATCCATCCCGCGGCTCCCCTCGAAAATCCCATCCTCGGGGATGAAGGCACCACGCCGCAGGACCGATACGCGGACTACAAGATCATCCGGCGCAATGGGGCTGTCGTGGGCTTCGAGCCCGACAAGATCTCGGTGGCGATGACCAAGGCGTTCCTCGCGGTGTCGGGCAATTCCGCCGCGGCGAGCGCGGGCGTGCGCGACAAGGTGGGGGCACTCACCCAGGCGGTGGTGGCTTCCCTCATGCGCCGGCATCCCGCGGGCGGCACGTTCCACATAGAGGACGTGCAGGACCAGGTGGAGCTCGCGATGATGCGCGCGGGCGAGCACCAGGTCGCGCGCTCCTACGTGCTCTACCGCGAGGAGCGGGCCCGCGAGCGCGCCAAGCGCGTGCAGGAAGCGGCGGAGGCGCGCCAGCCGAGCATCCACGTGATGGTGGGCGGCGCCAAGGAGCCCCTCGATCCCGCGAAGCTCGAGGCCCTCATCGCGAGCGCCTGCGAGCACCTGGGCGCCGACGTCGAGCCGCGCCGGATCCTCGACGCGACCCTGCGCGACCTCTACGACGGCGTGCCCCTGGAGGAAGTGCACAAGTGCGCGATCCTCGCCGCGCGCATGCTGATCGAGCAGGACCCGGACTACACCTACGTGACCGCGCGCCTGCTGCTGCACACCATCCGCCGCGAGGTGCTGGGCGAGGAGGTGCTGCAGCACGAGATGTCCACGCGCTACGCCGAATATTTCCCGAGCTTCATCCGCCAGGGCGTGCAGGCGCAGCTCCTGGACGAAAAGCTCGCGTCCTTCGATCTCAAGCGCCTGGGCGCGGCGTTGAAGCCCGAGCGCGACCTGCAGTTCAATTACCTCGGTCTGCAGACGCTCTACGACCGCTACTTTTTGCATTCGAACGAGAAGCGCATCGAGCTGCCCCAGGCGTTCTTCATGCGCGTGTCCATGGGGCTCTCGCTGAACGAGATCAACCGGGAAGAGCGCGCGATCGAGTTCTACAACGTGCTCTCCACGTTCGATTTCATGTCGTCCACCCCCACGCTCTTCAATGCCGGCACGCTGCGCTCGCAGCTCTCCTCGTGCTATCTCACGACGGTGGCCGACGACCTGGACGGGATCTATGAAGCCATCAAGGAAAACGCGCTCCTCAGCAAGTTCGCCGGCGGACTCGGAAACGACTGGACGCCGGTGCGCGCCCTGGGCTCCTACATCAAGGGCACGAATGGCAAATCCCAGGGTGTGGTTCCGTTCCTCAAGGTCGTCTCGGACACGGCGGTAGCAGTCAATCAGGGTGGAAAACGAAAGGGCGCGGTGTGCTGCTACCTCGAGACCTGGCACCTGGACATCGAGGAGTTCCTGGAGCTGAGGAAGAACACCGGCGACGACCGCCGCCGCACCCACGACATGAACACGGCCAACTGGGTCCCGGACCTCTTCATGAAGCGGGTGATGGAAGCCGGCGAGTGGACGCTCTTCTCTCCCTCCGACGTTCCCGACCTGCACGACAAGTTCGGCAAGGCTTTCGAGGAAGCCTACGTCGTGTACGAGCGCAAGGCCGCGCGCGGGGAGATCAAGCTGCACAAGAAGGTCGCCGCCCAGAGCCTGTGGCGCAAGATGCTCACGATGCTCTTCGAAACCGGGCATCCGTGGATCACGTTCAAGGATGCGTCCAACATCCGCAGCCCCCAGAGCCACGTGGGCGTGGTGCACTCGTCCAATCTCTGCACTGAAATTACCCTGAACACCAACGCCCATGAGATCGCGGTGTGCAACCTGGGCAGCGTGAACCTGCACGCCCACGTGAAGGAAGGTCGCCTGGACCACGAGAAGCTCAAGCAGACGATCTCGACCGCGATGCGCATGCTGGACAACGTGATCGACATCAACTACTACGCGGTGAAGAAGGCGCGCGACTCCAACGCGCGGCACCGTCCCGTGGGCCTGGGCATCATGGGCTTCCAGGATTGCCTGCACGAGCTGCGCATCCCCTACGCGAGCGAGGCGGCGGTGGACTTCGCCGACAAGTCGATGGAGGCGGTGTGCTACTACTCGTACTGGGCCTCCACGGAGCTCGCCGCCGAGCGTGGCCGCTACTCCACGTTCGCCGGGTCGCTCTGGGACCGCGGCATCCTGCCCCAGGATTCGCTGAAGCTCCTGCTCGACCAGCGCGGCGGGTACGTCGAGGTGGACATGTCCGAGTCCATGGACTGGACGGCGCTTCGCAAGCGCATCAAGGAGCACGGCATGCGCAACTCCAATTGCGTGGCCATCGCGCCCACGGCCACCATCTCCAACATCATCGGCGTCTCGGCGTCGATCGAGCCCAACTACCAGAACCTCTTCGTGAAGTCGAACCTCTCGGGCGAGTTCACCGTGGTGAACGAGTACCTGGTGCGGGACCTGAAGAAGAGCGGCCTGTGGGACTCGGTGATGGTGAACGACCTCAAGCATTTCGACGGCTCGATCGGCAAGGTGGACCGCGTGCCCCAGGAGCTGCGCTCGCTCTATGCCACCGCCTTCGAAGTGGAGCCCAAGTGGCTCGTGGAAGCGGGAGCGCGCCGGCAGAAATGGATCGACCAGGCGCAGTCCCTCAACATCTACATGGCGGGCGCTTCGGGCAAGAAGCTCGACGACACCTACAAGCTCGCGTGGCTGCGGGGCCTCAAGACCACGTATTACCTGCGCACGCTCGCGGCCACCTCGGCGGAAAAATCCACGGGCAAGGGCGGCGAGCTGAACGCGGTGCCCGCCATGGGCGGCATGGGAGCGCTCGCGGGGGCCACCGCGGGCGAGGGCGCGTCGGAGGAGGCGAAGTTCTGCTCCATCGACAATCCCGATTGCGAGGCCTGCCAGTAACGGTTTGACACATCCCGTTCACGTCGGGGGCCGCTCAGGCGAGTAGCATGGCCGGAATGAAAGCAGCGGCGAAATTCCTTGCGGCGCTCGCCATCGCGTTCCTCGCGACGGCGGCGCACGCACAGCCGAGCGAGCCCCAGGCGGACGAGCCGTCCACCCCGCAGTACACCCAGGCCGACCTCGACGAGATGCTGGCGCCCATCGCGCTGTATCCCGACGAGCTCCTGTCCCAGATCCTCATGGCGGCTACTTATCCCCTCGAGGTGGTGCAGGCGGCGCGCTGGTCCCGTGCGCACCCGGATCTTTCCGGCAGCACCGCGGTATGGGCCGTGGACGGGGAAGACTGGGACCCGAGTGTGAAGTCCCTCGTGGCCTTCCCGGAGCTCGTCTCGATGATGAGCGAGCGGCTCGACTGGACGCAGCGCCTGGGAGAAGCGTTCCTGGGCCAGGAGGACCTCGCCGCGGAATCGGTGCAGCGATTGCGCAAGGCCGCGTACGACCAGGGCAACCTGCGCTCGAGCGACGAGATGACGGTCGCGAACGAAGGCGAGGACATCATGATCGAGCCTTCATCGCCCGACATGGTGTACGTGCCCTACTACGACCCGCGCCAGATCTACGGCCCGTGGTGGTGGCCCGACGAGCCGGTGTACTGGGATCCGTGGCCCGGATACAACTACGGCCCCGCGTTCGGGTTCGGGTGGGGCCTGGGCATTTCCGTGGGCAGCGGATTCTTCTTCGGCGGCTTCGACTGGCATCGCCACCACGTGCGCGTGAGGGACGATCGCCACCCGTTCTACTATCACGGCCGCGACCATCGTCCCATCGCGGACCACGGCGGCGACTGGCGGCACGATCCCGACCATCGCCGCGGCGTGCCGTACCGCAACCCGCTGCTGCGGCGCGAGTTCGGCGGTGCGGCGCGCGCTAGCGACGCGAGGCGCGAATACCGCGGGCACCAGCAGCCGTCGGGAGGCTTCTTCGCTCCGCAGCCTTCGGCGCCGTCGGCCATCGCACGGCCCACCCTGCCCGGCGCGCGCACGAACGGCCCGGCGACGCGCAACAACGATCCCGCGACGCGCGCGCCCTCGTTGCCGATCTACCGCAACATGCGCCCCGCGCAGGAGGCGAGGCCCCAGGTGTTCGAAGGCGTGGGCCAGGGACGGGAGACGCGCGGCTTCAGCGCGCGCGGTCAGCAGAGCCTGCAGGGGAGAGCGCCCGCGCCCGCCGTATCGCAGCCGCGTTCCCTGCCCCAGGCGCCGATGGCGCGTCCTTCGGCGCCCGCGATGCGATCGGCTCCCGCGCCGCAATCCTCGCCGGCGCCCGCGCAGAATTCCTCGCCGGCGCCCGCGCAGCGTGCCGCGCCCGCGGCGCGCGGCACGGGAAGGCAGGAGCGATGAAGATGAACAACATGCGCCGCAACTTCCACGCCATCGCGGTGCTCACGGTGCTTTCGTGGGGAGGGGTCGCGAGCGCGGCGCACCCGGCGAAGCAGCAGACCTTCGCTGCACCCGACGAGGGCGCGGCGGCCCTCGTCGACGCGGCGCGCAGGAACGACATCTCCGCCATCGCCGCGATCCTCGGGCCCCAGGGCCGCGGGCTCGTGGTCTCGGGGGACAAGGTGGCCGACGACCATGGCCGCCAGCGCTTCGTGGAGTCCTACGACAAGGCGCACCACATCGTCCTCGATGGGGACGCGAAGGCCACGCTCGTCATCGGGCCCGACGACTGGCCGATGCCGATCCCGATGGTGAAGGCGGGCGAGCGCTGGCGCTTCGACACGCGCCGCGGCCGCGACGAGATCCTCACCCGGCGCATCGGCAGGAACGAGCTGGCCGCGATCCAGGTGTGCCTCGCCATCGTGGATGCCCAGCGCGAGTTCGCCACGCGCGAGAACCGTTCGGGCAGCGAGAAGATGGCGTACGCCGCGCACATCGTGAGCACCCCGGGCAAGCACGACGGCCTTTACTGGGAATCTCCCCCAGGCGATGCGCAAAGTCCGCTGGGTTCGCTCGTGGCCGCGGCGGCATCGGAAGGCTACGGCAAGAAGGGATCCCATCCCCTCGCGCCCTACCACGGCTACTACTACCGCATCCTCACGCGCCAGGGGCCGGCGGCCAAGGGCGGAGCCTACGACTACCTGGAGAAGGGACGGCTCGTGGGCGGCTTCGCAGTGCTCGCGATTCCCGCGCGCTACGGAGCCTCGGGCGTGATGACCTTCATCGCGAACCAGGACGGCCTCATTTACGAGCGCGACCTGGGCCGCGGCACGCCCACCGCCGCCGCGCACCTCGAGGCCTTCGACCCGGTCCCGGGGTGGAAGCCCGTGGAGCCGAAGAAGCCCTAGTCGACACCGGGGGAGAACTTCCGGCGGTCTACCCCATCAGAGAAATCTCGGGAGACAAGCAGAAGAAGCCATGGAGCCGCGCCCCGGAACCCCCTTTTCCCTGGCCGTCACGCCGCACCTGCCCCCGGAGCTCGGGCGCCTGGAGGAACTCGCGAACAACCTGTGGTTCGCGTGGGACCGCGCCACGCGCTCGCTCTTCGCGCGCCTCGATCCCGCGCTCTGGGATGCGCTGGGCCAGAACCCGAAGGCGCTGCTGCGCAGCGTGGACCAGCGGCGGTTGAGCGAAGCCGCGCGCGACCCCACGTTCCTGCACGACTTCGACCGCGCGCTCGCCGCCTACGACGCGTACCACGGCCGCTCGCCCGAAACGGAAGCGGCGCCGCCCGCGCTTGGATCCGGCGAGCTGGTCGCGTACTTCTGCGCAGAATTCGGTTTCCACGAAAGCCTTCCGATCTATTCCGGCGGCCTGGGCATCCTCGCGGGAGACCATTGCAAGACCGCGAGCGACATGGCGCTGCCGTTCGTGGCCGTGGGCCTGCT
>JAAOZZ010000386.1 GCA_012274175.1 Betaproteobacteria bacterium | reverse complement strand
GTGCAGCCGATCCTCGTGCTGAAGAGCCGCTTCGCCACCCGCAACATCGCGACCGACTTTTCCCGCCCCGGCAATCCGCACCCCGAAAGCATCGTCTCGCTCGCCCGGTATACCGGTCCCACCGAGCACATTCCCACCACGGGCGCGGTGAAGGAGCTCTCGTCGGAGATCGTGAAAGGCGCGGGAAGCGACGTGGAAAAGGCGCGCGCGATCTACGAGTGGATCGTCGACAACACCTACCGCGACCCGAAGACCAAGGGCTGCGGCACGGGCGACGTGAATTTCATGATCGAGACCAAGACCTGGGGCGGCAAGTGCGCGGACCTGAACGGCCTGTTCGTGGCGCTCGCGCGCTCCGCAGGCGTGCCGGCCCGCGACGTCTACGGCGTGCGGGTGGCCGATTCCGCGCTGGGATACAAGAGCCTGGGCAAGAGCGGCGACATCACGCGGGCCCAGCACTGCCGTGCGGAGTTCTATTCGGTCGAACACGGCTGGGTGCCGGTGGATCCGGCCGACGTGCGCAAGGTGATCCTCGAGGAGAGCGGCGGCAAGAAGATCGACGACCCGATGGTGGTCGCGGCCCGCAAGCGCCTCTTCGGCTCCTGGGAAATGAACTGGGTCGCGCTCAATTACGGCAACGACGTGGTGCTGCCCGGATCCACCCACGGCAAACTGCCTTTCCTCATGTACCCGCAGAGCGAGACGGCGGAAGGGCGCCTCGACAGCCTCGACCCGGACCATTTCAAGTACCAGATCACCTCGAGGGAGATCGCCTGAGGCCGGGCGCGGGCGGCGGCGCGCGATGGTTTCGGTAGCCAGCCGGTGGCGACTCGCCGTGGCCGCGGTCGCCATGGCAGCCACCGCGGCGTGCGCCGAGCCGCAGCTGCAACCGTGGGCCGGCAAGGGCACCCCGCCGTTGGTTCGCGCCGACCTTGCGGGACGCACGATCGACCTCAAGGACTTCCGCGGCCGCGTCGTGCTGGTGAATTTCTGGGCGACGTGGTGCGACCCCTGCCGCGAGGAGATGCCCTCCTTCGAGCGCCTGCGCGCGAAGCTGCGGGGCAAGCCCTTCGAGATCCTCGCGGTGAACTACGGCGAGTCGTCCGCCAAGGTCTCCGAGTTCGTGCGCAAGGAAGGCCTCACGCTGCCGGTGCTGCTCGACCCCGACAAGGATGCGGCCGGCGACTGGAGCGCGAAGGGGCTTCCGATCACGTTCCTGGTGGACGCACGCGGGCAGGTCCGGTACTGGGTATTCGGGGAGCGGGACTGGAGCGGGGCGGATTCCGTGCGGGACGTGGAGAAGCTCATCGCCGAGGTTCCCGGTGCCGGACACTAAGGCAATCCACTGCCGCATCGTGGAGCTGCACGATGCCCCGCAGGCGGACGAGCGTGCGGAGGTGGTGGAACGGCTCGCCGATCCCGCGGCGAGTGTTGCGCCGAAATACTTCTACGACTAGCTGGGCTGCGCGCTGTACGCGGCCATCTGCCTGCTGCCGGAGTACTACCCGACCCGCACCGAGGAGGCGATCTTCCGCGAGCATCGTGACGAGATCGCGCAGGCGGCCGGACGCGAGCGGCAGCTGGTGGACCTGGGCGCGGGCGATTGCCGCAAGGCGCAGGCCTGGATGCCGTTCCTGCGCCCGGCGCGCTACCTGGCGGTGGATATCGCGGCGCACGAGATCGAGCGCGCGCTCGCGCGCATGTCGCCGGATTTCCCCGAGGTGGAAATGGTGGGCGTGGTGGCGGATTTCGCGCGCGGGCTGCGGCTCGATGGGGTCCTCGACGCACGCCCGGCCACGTTCTTCTACCCCGGATCGAGCATCGGCAACTTCGCGCCCGCCGAGGCGCTCGCCTTCCTGCGCTCGATCCACGCCCATTGCGCGGGCCGCACCGGCAGCGGACTGCTGATCGGCGTGGACGGAAAGAAGGATCGCGCGCTGCTCGACGCGGCGTACGACGATGGGCTGGGCGTGACCGCGGCGTTCAACCGCAACGTCCTCGCGCACCTCAACCGGCGCTTCGGGTTCGATTTCGACCTCGGGGGCTACGGGCACCGCGGCTTCTACAACGAAACCGAGGGCCGCATCGAGATGCACCTCGAATCGAATCGCGATCAGGTGGTGATGTTGGGAGATCGTCCGCGCAGGTTCGCGCGCGGCGAGCGCATCCACACGGAGAATTCCTACAAGTACGCGCCCGGCGAGTTCGAGTCGATGCTGCGCGCGGCGGGATTCGCTTCCATCCGCTGCTGGTCGAGCCCGGGCGACGGCTACTCGGTGTTCGTCGCGGCCTAGCCGCGCACCCGTCCCGTCGCCACGTAGTGCTGGGTGAAGGGCCCCGTTTCCACCCGGAATTCGTCGAGGTGCTCCGCCAGCAGCGACCAGGGTGCTTCGAAACCGTCGAAGTTGGTGACGTAGGCGCGGTGCGTGAGGAGCAGGTACCAATTGGCGGGGAAGAGCCAGCGGCCGTAGAGCTTGGTGCTCGTGGCCGCGACGCGCGCGCCGGGGCGCGCCTGGCGCAGCACGTTGGCGAGCGCCTTTCGCGAGCGGATGAGGTCGTGGGTGTAGCTGAAGAGGATCGCGTCGACGGGCTGGGGCAACACGACCGTCTCGGCCGCTCCTTCGATGAGGTGCACGTCCGGCCGGGAAGCGTCGGGGACGCGGCCCCGGGCGACGGCCAGCATTTCCGGAGACGGATCGAAGCCGATCACGCGGCCTTGCGCTCCCACGTGGCGTGCGAGGCGCGGCAGGCACCACCCGGTGCCGCATCCGGCGTCGAGCACCGATTCGCCCGCGCTGAGCCCAAGCGCCGCGATGGCCCGCTCGCGGACCTTGTCGATGCGCCGCGTGAAATGGTCGTACCGGGGCGCGAGCTCGCGATAGTGGGAGATGGAGCGCTCGAGGTCCGCGTTTCCCATCACGCGTCGCGGGTGAGGCGCAGCCCGCTGAATTGCCAGCGCGCGTCGGCGGGAAAGAAGTTGCGGTAGCTCGCGCGGATGTGGGAGGCGGGAGTCGCGCACGAGCCGCCGCGAAGCACGTACTGGTTGGACATGAACTTGCCGTTGTATTCACCCACCGCACCTTCGGCCGGGCGGAAGCCGGGGTAGGGCGCGTAGTCGCTGCGGGTCCATTCCCACACGTCGCCGAAGGCCTGCGCGGGCGCCTGCGGCGTGGGCGCATCGCGCAGCGCCAGCGGATGCAGCGCCCCGCTTTCGACGAAGTTGCCGAGGGCCGGCGCTTTCGACGCCGCGATCTCCCATTCCGCTTCCGTGGGCAGCCTTGCGCCGGCCCAGCGCGCGAAGGCCTCCGCCTCGAAGAAGCTCACGTGGCAGATGGGCGTGTGGTCCTCCACGGGTGCCATGCCGTGGAGCGTGAAGGTGTGCCATTCGCCCGCAATGCGCTCCCAGTAGAGCGGGGCCTGCCAGCCTCCCGCGCACACGGCGTCCCATCCCGCGGAAAGCCACAATTCGGGGCGGCGATATCCGCCGTCGTCGATGAAGGCCAGGAAATCGCCATGGTTCACGGGATGGGAGGCGATCTCGAAATCCTGGAGCCACACCGAGTGCCGCGGCGTCTCGTTGTCGAAGCAGAACCCGGGCCCCCCGTGCCCGATGTCATGGCGACCGCCGGGCACCGGGATCCACGAGGCGTTCCGGGAGCGCACCTGCGTGAGGGGCCAATGTTTCTGGTAGGCGGGCTTGAGCGGGTTGAGCGAAAGCAGGTGCTTCACGTCGGTGAGGATCAGCTCCTGGTGCTGCTGCTCGTGCTGGATGCCCAGCTCGACGATGCGCGCCGTGGGCTCGTCCAGGCCCGCACCGTCCAGGAGCTGCGCCATTTGCCGGTCGACATGGTCACGGTAGGAGACGATGTCCTCGAGCGAGGGACGCGACAGCATTCCGCGCCGCGGCCGCGGGTGGCGTTCTCCCACCGCGTTGTAGTACGAGTTGAAGAGCATGCGAAACGCCGGGTGGAAAGGCGCGTATTCCGGGAAGCGTGCCGCGAGCACGAAAGTTTCGAAGAACCACGTGGTGTGCGCGAGATGCCATTTCACGGGACTCGCGTCGGACATCGACTGCAGCGCGCAATCTTCCGCGGAAAGCGGAGCGGCGAGGGCGCGCGACACGGCGCGCACGGAGACGAAGCGCCTGCCGATCGCGGACAGCGACCTTGCCACCCCGGCGCTTGCCGCGATCCGCGCCGATTTCTGCCGGTTGCGCTCCTTCATGCCGATCCTCCCGCGGCGTGCGCCGCATCAGACGACTTCTACGTCGGGCGGTCCTTCCAGGAATTCCCCGATCACCGCGGCGCCATCGAATCCCTCGGTCCGGAAGACGGCGAGGACTTCGTCGACCGCGCCGGGCGCGCAGGCCACGAGCAGCCCGCCGCTCGTCTGCGGGTCGGTGAGCAGCGCCCTTTGCGCCTCTCCGATGCCCACGCCCAGCTTCACGCCCCCGCCGTACCCGGTCCAGTTGCGACCGGACGCGCCGGTGATGATTCCCTCGCGCGCGAAATCCATTGCCTGGGGCAGCAGCGGCACGTCGTTCCAGCGCAAGCGGGCATGCACTCCGGAGCCCTTCGCGATTTCCAGCAGATGGCCCAGCAGGCCGAAGCCGGTGACGTCGGTGAGCGCGTGCACGGCGTCCATCGTGCCCAGGCGCGGGCCCGGCGTGTTGAGGCGCGTCGTGGCATCGATCATCGCCTTGTAGCCGGCCGCATCGAGGCGGTCCTTCTTGAGGGCAGCGCTGTAGATGCCCACGCCGAGCGGCTTGCCGAGGATCAACTGGTCCCCGGCGCGCGCGCCCGCGTTGCGCTTGAGGTTGCGGGGATCCACGAGGCCGATCGCCACGAGCCCGTAGATGGGCTCCACGGAATCGATGGTGTGGCCGCCGGCGATGGGTATTCCCGCCCGTGCGCAGACCGATTCCCCGCCCTCGAGGATCTTGCGGATCACCTCGAGCGGAATCTGGTTCACGGGCATGCCCACCAGCGCCAGGGCGAAGAGCGGCTGCCCGCCCATCGCGTACACGTCGGAAATGGCGTTGGTCGCCGCGATGGCGCCGAAATCGAACGGGTCGTCGACGATGGGCATGAAGAAGTCGGTCGTCGCGACGATCGCCTGGCGGTCGTTCAGGCGGTACACCGCCGCGTCGTCGCTGGTCTCGATGCCCACGAGCAGGTCCCTGGGGACGATCGAGGGCGTTGCCTTGGCCAGGATTTTCTCGAGCACGCCGGGGGCGATCTTGCAGCCGCAACCGCCGCCGTGGCTGAACTGGGTGAGCCGAACCTGCATGTCCATTGCGCGATACGCCTTTCGTCCAAGTCTGTCGTGATTCTAACCCCTGGCCTTACGCCAGGAGGGCGGCGGCAAGGGCCCGCACGGAGCGGGCCTCGGCCTCGGGGCGAAGGCTCGCCCGGCGCCGGGCGCACGCCGCGCGCAGGCTCGCGAGATAGCGGCGCGACTCCAGCGCTTGTACGAGCCGGGCGGCCAGGCCGGATGCATCCCGCGGCTCGAAATAGCCCGGGTAGCCCATTCCCAGCAGGCCCACGTTGCCGGAAATGCGGCTCGCCACGACGGGCGTGCCGGCGGTGATCGCTTCCACCACCACGTTGGCGCCGCCCTCCATGATCGACGGATGGACGAGCACGTGCGCGGCGTGGATCGCTGCCCGTGCGAGCCCGTGGGGCAGGGCGCCCGAGTAGCGGTAGCGGGGATCGCGAAGTGCCAGCGCGCGCGCGGCTTCGGCCAGCTTCGGATCGAGTGCGGCGCCGATGTGCCGGAGGGTGATGGGGAGCTCCCTAGGTAATTGCGCCATCGCATCGAAGACCGTGGCCGGATCCTTCTCCTCGCGCAAGTGCCCCACGACGACGCAGCCCAGCCGGCCCGCGGCCTTCGCGCGCGGCGCGAGCAGTGCCGCCGATTGGTATATCACCGCGCATTTGCGTCGCCACCGGGGCTCGAGCAGCCGCAGGGCGTCCTCCTGGAGCACCACCAGCCGGTCGGCGCGATCGAGCGAGGCGATCGCCTCGCGGCTTTCCGGCAGGTCGCGGTACAGGTCGGTGCCGGTGAGGACCACGGCGATGCGCCTGCCGCGCGCCGCGGCCGCGAACTGCTCCACGGAAGGTGCGCTTCGCCGCGCGTGCAACGCGATCAACGCATCCGCGCTTTCACCCTGCCAGGCCGTCTGTACAATGACCCGATAGCGATCATGCAACATGGCGGCCCAACGGGCCGCGGTTCGCCAGTTGCCATTGTTCGCGCTTCTCGTTGCGGGCGTGACGATGCAAATCACGGGTTTGGCGAGGGAGCCCATCGGCGGATTATACGGAGGCGGTCGGGTGGAAGACGCCCTTCGCGACGCCCGGGCGCGAACGCTCGCGCTGTATTCCCATCTGGACCTGGCGCGCCTCGAGGTCCCCTGCATCGCCATCGTGAATCCTCCCCTGTGGGAGCTCGCGCACATCGCGTGGTTCCAGGAATTCTGGTGCCTGCGGGGCGGGCGGCGCGACGGCACGCGCGCGCCGATGCTGGACCACGCCGATCGCATGTTCGATTCGGGCACCGTGCCCCACGATACCCGGTGGTCGCTGCCCTATCCGTCCCCCCAGGCGATCGGGCGCTACATGGGCGACACGCTCGATGCCACGCTGGATGCTCTCGCGCACGCCACGCCCGAAGCGACGTATTTTTTCCGGCTCGCGGCGTTGCATGAGGACATGCATGGCGAGGCGCTGCTGATGACGCCTCCGCGATCGAGGCGGTCCGTCTCGATGTAGATGACGTTTCGCGAGCTCCGGACGCGCGGCCGGGCCGGCTGCGACAGGTCGAGGCTGACGCGCGCGACGGTCGCGCCGTCGAAGGCCCGCGCGTTCTCGACACGCACGCCTGCCACGGGCACGCGAGGGTCGACCTTGAAGTTATCGGTCACGTCC
>JAAOZZ010000053.1 GCA_012274175.1 Betaproteobacteria bacterium | reverse complement strand
CGTGGATATCGGCGGCGGCACCACGAAGCTCGCCCTGGTGGAGAACGGGCAGGTCGTGCACACCGCGGCGATCCACATCGGCGGCCGGCTCGCGGTGGTCGACGGCGAAGGCCGCCTCACGCGGCTCGAGCCCGCGGGACGCCGGATCGCGGGCCATGCCGGGTGCGATTGGTCCCTGGGAGCGAAGGTCGCGCCGGAAGACCTGGACCGGGTCGCCGCGTGGATGGCCGATGCCATCGTGGCCGCGCTCACCGCCATGCCCGCTCCCGCGCCGGTCGAGGCGCTGTGGCTCACGGCACCCCTGGAGCCCGTGGAAGGAATCTCGGGCGCGATGTTCTCCGGCGGCGTGGCCGAATACGTGTACGGCCGCGAGGAGCGCGATTTCGGCGACCTCGGGCGCCGCCTCGGGCACGCGCTGCGATCGCGCATCGAGGCGGGGAAGCTGCCCTATGGAATGTTGCCGGCCGGGGAATGCATACGCGCCACCGCCATCGGCGCCTCCGAATACAGCGTGCAGCTCTCGGGCAACACGGTCTACGTCTCCAACCCGGGGAGCCTGCTGCCGCGCAAGAACCTGCAGGTGCTCCAACCCGATGTCTCGCTCGCGGGGGACATCGACGCCGCGCGCGTGACCCAGGCCATCGGGCGCCATTTCGCGGCCTTCGACCTGGTGGAAGGCGAGGCGGAAGTGGCGCTCGCGTTCCGCTGGGAAGGCGTGCCCTCGTTCCCGCGCCTCGCGGGACTCGCCCGCGGCATCGTGGAGGCCCTGCCGATGACGCTGCTCGACGGCAAGCCCCTCTACCTCGTGCTCGACGGCGACGTGGCCCATTCCCTGGGCGCGCTGCTCAAGGAGGAATGGACGCTCGCCTCCGAGGTGCTCGTCATCGACGGCGTATCGCTGCGGGACTTCGATTACGTGGACCTGGGGCGCGTGCGCATGCCTTCCTACACGGTGCCCGTGACGATCAAGTCGCTGCTCTTCAGCGCGGATCCGCGCGGGCCGCAGCCGCGCACCCGCGAGGGCGGACAGCACCACGGCCACGGCCACGAGCACGGCCGCGGCCATCACCATCATCACGCCAGGGGGTGAGCGCGATCATGAGCCCGCTTGAATTGCGCCAGCAGCTCGCCGATGCGTTGGGCATGCTGGAACGCGCCGAAGTGATCGACTTCAACGGCCACATGAGCTGCCGCCTGCCGGGCAGCGCCCACATCCTCATCAATTCCGGCAAGTCGGTGCGAAGCGCGCTCACTGCGCAGGACATCATCGCCATCGACATGGACGGCAAGCCCGTCGAGGGCGACGTGGTGCCGCCGATGGAGTTCCACATCCACACCGAGATCTACCGCCGCCGTCCCGACGTGCACGCCGTGGCCCACACCCATCCGCTCTGGTCCACGCTCTTCAGCATGACGGGCGTGCCCGTGGAGCCGGTCACCATGCAGGCGGCGGTGATGGGCCCGATCCGTCGCTTCGACAAGACCGCCTCCATCAACCAGAAGCCGCTCGCGGAGGAGCTCGCCGCGGCGCTGGGAGAAGATCGCGTGGTGATGCTCCGCTCCCACGGCGCGGTGGTGGCGGGCGCGGACGTGGTCGAGGCGTTCGTGCTCGCGATCTACCTCGAGGAGACCGCGCGGCGGCAATACCTGGCGCGCGCCCTCGGCACACCCTATGCGCTCGCCGCCGAAGAGATGCGCACCATCGGCGCGAACCTGCGCAAGCCGCACCTGCTGCGCAAGGTGTGGGATTACCACCACGCGAAGCTCTCGCGCTAGGCGCTCGCGGCCGCACTTCCCTGTGATAGATTCCACCGTATTCCTATGCAGACCGATGTTCTACATGAAGGAACGCCCGTGACGGCCGTGGCGTCCGCCGGGGAAGGACGGCGCTTCGAGTGGGGGTGGGTGGTGATCGGCCTGTGCGTCGCGGTCACGTGCTACCTCGCGCTCATGCCGCTCGGATTCCTCGTCTGGCAGAGCTTCTTCACGCCGCAGACGGCGGGGAAGGCGGCGAGCTTCACCTTCGGCAACTACCTCGAGGCCTACGGCAGCAGCGAGACATGGCGGCTCTTCCGCAACTCGATCCTCTACGCGATCGGCACGTCGTGCTTCTCGTTTTCCGTGGGCACCGCGCTCGCCTGGATGAACGAGCGCACCAACACGCCCTTCAAGAGCCTCTTCTACGGGCTGTCCATCATCCCGCTCATCATCCCCGGCATCCTCTTCACCGTGGCGTGGATCCTGCTCGCGAGCCCGAAGATCGGCATCCTGAACCTCGTGCTGAAGGACCTCCTGGGCCTCGACCACCACGTCTTCGACATCTACTCGATGTGGGGAATGATCTGGGTCGACGGGCTGCACTACTCGCCCATGGCGTTCCTGCTCATGTCGGCGGCCTTCCGCGCCATGGACCCGGCGCTCGAGGAGTCGGCCATGATGAGCGGTGCGAACGTCTTCCAGGTGGCGTGGCGCGTGACGCTGCGCCTGTCGTGGCCGGCCATCTTCGCCACCATCCTCATCCTCTTCGTGCGGGCGATCGAGTCCTTCGAGGTGCCGGCGCTCCTGGGCCTGCCCGTGGGGATCCAGGTCTTCACCTCGTCGATCTACCAGGCCGTGCACCGCTATCCGAGCCAGGTGGGGCTCGCCTCGGCCTACGCGGTGACGCTGCTGCTCATCACCACGGTCGGCGTGTACTTCCAGTCGCGCCTGTCCAGCCGCGGCTCGAAGTACGCGACGATGACGGGCAAGGGCTTCCGGCCACGCCAGATCGACCTGGGCGGCTGGCGCTGGTTCACCGCCGGCATCTTCACGGTGTACTTCCTGTTCATCGTGGTGCTGCCGTTCCTGGTGCTGCTGTGGTCCTCGTTCCAGCGCTTCTATTCCGTGCCCTCGATGAAGGCGCTGCACAACCTCACGCTCGACCCGTACCGCTTCATCGTCACCTATCCGAACCTGGTGCGCGCGGTGTGGAACAGCCTGATACTCGCCTTCGGCACCGCGACCATCATCATGCTGATGACCTCGGTGATCTGCTGGATCGTGGTGAAGACGAAGCTCCGGGGACGCTGGCTGCTGGACAACGTGGCCTCGCTCCCGCTCGTGTTCCCGGGACTCGTGCTGGGCCTGGCGATCATGATCTTCTATCTCAACGTGGACATCGGCGTGTACGGGACGATGTGGATCATGTTCATCGCCTACGTGACCCGCTTCATGCCCTACGGCCTGCGCTACAACACCACCTCGATGCTGCAGATCCACAGGGAGCTGGAGGAATCGGCGGCGATGAGCGGGGCGTCGTGGGGCACGACCTTCGTGCGCATCATCCTGCCTTTGCTGAAACCCGGCCTCGTGGCGGGCTGGATCTACATCATGATCGTGTCGATCCGGGAGCTGTCCAGCTCGATCCTGCTCTACAGCCCCGGCACCGAGGTGGTCTCGATCGTGATCTGGGAGCTCTGGGAGAACGGCCAGTACGTGGAGCTTTCCGCCCTGGGGGTGATGCTGATCCTCGCCCTGCTGGCGCTGGTCATGGCGGCGCAATGGATCGGGCGGAAGTTCGGCATCCGGGAATGAGGCGCGACATGAGAGGAAGGAGGAAGCCGTGCTGAGAGTCGAGGGCCTCTATACGGAGTACCCCAACGAGCGCGGCGAGATCGTGAAGGCCGCCCAGGACATCACCTTCTCGGTGCCCGAGGGGCGCCTCTTTACCCTGCTCGGCCCCAGCGGCTGCGGCAAGACCACGACGCTGCGCTCCATCGCGGGGCTCGAGCGCCCGCGGGTGGGCGAGATCGCGGTGAAAGACCGCGTGGTCTATTCCTCCGCCAAGGGCGTCTTCGTGGCGCCCAACCGCCGCGGCTTCGGCATGGTGTTCCAGTCCTACGCGATCTGGCCCCACATGAGCGTCTACCAGAACGCGGCGTTCCCGCTCCAGGTGGGCGAGCGCCGGCTCTCGCGCCAGGAAGCGCGCGACAAGGTGATGCGCGTGCTCGCCGCCACGCAACTGGACCACTTGGCCGAGCGCGAGGCGACGAAGCTCTCCGGCGGACAGCAGCAGCGCCTGGCCCTTGCCCGCGCCCTGGTGATGGAGCCGCAGCTCCTGCTCCTCGACGAGCCGCTGTCGAACCTGGACGCGAAGCTGCGCGAGAAGATGCGCTTCGAGCTGAAGCGGCTGCAGCGGGAGCTGCGCATCACCACGGTCTACGTGACCCACGACCAGAGCGAGGCGCTGGCGCTCTCCCACGAGATCGCCGTGATGAAGGACGGCCGCATCCTGCAGGTCGGCAGCCCGCGGGACATCTACGAACGGCCCCGGAACGAGTTCGTGGCGGATTTCGTGGGCAGCACCAATTTCCTCGACGGCTCGGTGCTCGGCCCCGACGGCGACGAGGGGCGCTACCGCGTGCGCACCGAGATCGGGGACGTGAGCGTGCTCGGCACGGAGCCGCTGCGCGCCGACGACAAGGTGCTGCTCTCGGTGCGTCCCGAGGACGTGGCGCTCGCGGAGGCGAAGCCCGCGGGCGCCAACGTTTGGGAAGGCCGGGTGGACCAGAAGGTCTTCCTCGGCGAGTGCGTCGACTTCCAGGTGAAGCTGGGCGAGCGCGTGCTGCTTTCGCGCCGGCATCCGTCGCTGCGCACGCCGATCGGGCATGCCATCTTCGTCCAGCTCGATCCCGAGAAATGCATCGCCCTCAGGGCCGCGTGAAGGCATCCGGAGAACCCATGCAGAAGAAGCACGACAAGCACCCGGTGAAGGCCGCGCCCCGCGCCTCGAAATACGCCGTGGCCCCGACCCGTGATCGCTGGGCCTCGGATGTGATCGTGGACCTGCTGCACGCCTACGACCTGCCCCATGCCGCGTTGAACCCGGGCGCCAGCTACCGTGGCCTGCACGACTCCATCGTCAACTACGGGCAGAACCGGCCGACGATGATGCTCTGCCAGCACGAGGAGACCGCGGTGCAGGTGGCCCACGGCTACGCCAAGGCGATCGGCAAGCCCATGGTCGCGATCCTGCACAACCTGGTGGGCCTGCTGCACGCCAACATGGCGATCTACTACGCCTACATCGACCGCGCGCCGGTCTTCATCGTCGGCGCCACGGGCCCGATGGACGAGACCAAGCGCCGCCCGCGCATCGACTGGATCCACACCGCGCAAGGCCAGGGCGAAGCCGTGCGCCAATACACGAAATGGGACTACCAGCCCCATACCATCGACGGCGTTCCGGAATCGTTCGCGCGCGCCTACGGCGTGATGATGACCCAGCCCCAGGGCCCCGTTTACATGATCTACGACGCGTGGCTGCAGGAGCAGAAGCTCGAGCATGAGGTCAAGCTTCCGCCCGCCGGCGCCGTCAAGGTGCCGTCGCGCCTGGGGCCCGATCCCGAGGCGCTCGCGCGCGCCGCCGACATGATCGCCGCGGCCGAGCATCCGGTGATCATCACCGAGTACACCGGCCGCGACCACGAGGCCTTCCACTCGCTGGTGGAGCTGGCCGAGGCGGGCGGCATCCCGGTGTACGACATCAACGCGCGCCTGTCCTTCCCCAGCCGGCACCCGTTGAACGCGAGCCTCACGAAGGACCACTTCCGCGACGCCGACCTCGTGGTGTGCCTCGACGCGCGCGATTGGGAAAAGCCCACCACGGAGCTCGTGAGCACCACCCGCGAGCTCGCCTCCGTGGTGCCGGCGAGCGCGAAGTGGATCGAGATCGGCTTCGGCGACCTGGAGCTGTCGAGCTGGGCGATGGACTACCAGCGCATGAACCACGCGGACCTGCGCGTGATGGCCGACACGACGCTCGCGATCCCGATGCTGACCGGGCTCCTCAAGGCGCGCCTCGCGAAGGACGCGAAGTACCGCGCGCGCGTGAAGGCGCGCGCCGCGCAAGTCGCCGCGAAGACCAATGCGCGCCGCGAGAAATGGGCGGCGCAGGCGAAGGAAGGCTGGGACGCGAGCCCGATCACGCTCCCGCGCCTGGCGAGCGAGGTGTGGAACGCGATCCGGGGCGAGGACTGGGTGCTCACGGCGGGCACGCTCGAGGAGTGGACGCGCAAGCTCTGGGACTTCGACCGGCCCTACCGTCACGCGGGGCGCTCGCTCGGCACCGCAACACAGCTCGGCATCTCCCTCGGCGTGGCCCTCGCGCACCGGGAGGAAAAGCGCCTGGTGGTGGACCTGCAGCCCGACGGCGACCTCATGTTCGACGCGGGCGCCCTGTGGGTCGCGGCCAAGCATCGCATCCCCATGCTCGTCGTGATGTACAACAACCGCGCGTACTACAACGACTGGGAGCACCAGATCCGCATGGCGAAGCTGCGCGGCACCCCGGTCGAACGCGCCCACATCGGCATGGACATGACCGATCCGGACCCGGACTTCGGCCGGCTCGCGCAATCCATGGGCTGGTACGGCGAGGGTCCCATCGACGATCCCAAGAAGGTGGCCGCGGCCTTGAAGAGGGCGATCGCGAAGGTGAAGGCCGGGCAGCCGGCCCTCATCGACACGATCACGCAGAAAAGATGACGACTCCCGTGAAGAAAATCGGAATGATCGGCGCCGGGCGCATGGGGCAGCCCATGATCGGACACCTCGCGCGCAAGGGCTTCGAGGTCTCGGTGTACGACATCGATCCCGCGAAGCGCGCCGCCGTCGAGAAGCTGGGCGGCCGGTGGCAGGCCGATGCGGCGGCGCTCGCGGGATCGTGCGAGGTGATCCTGGTGTGCGTGGGCTTCGACCGCGAGCTGCGCGAGCTCCTCGCCGCGACGGGTCCCCTCCGCGGCGCGGCGCGCGGCACGATCATCGCGGTGCTCGCCACCGTGCACCCGAAGACCATGGTGGAGCTCGCCGGTTCCGCCGCCGAGCGCGGCGTGATCGTGGTCGATTCCCCGGTGTGCCGCGGCGGCAAGGCGGCGGACGAGGGCACGCTCCTGTCGTTCGTCGGCGGCGAGGCCGACGTTTTCGCGCGCCTCTCGCAGGTCCTGTCCGCCTTCTGCGCGGACATCGTGAACACCGGCGGCGTGGGCACCGGGCACGTGGCCAAGGCCGCGAACAACATGGTGATGTGGTCCTGCCTCATCGCCGACCACGAGGCCCTGGCGCTCGCCCAGCGCTTCGGCATGGACGTGGAGCGGCTGCGCGAGGCGCTCCTGAAGTCGAGCGCGGACAATTACGTGCTCCGCAACTGGCGCGTGAACACCATGGCCTGGGCCGAGGACGACATGGAGATCGTCCAGCAGATGGCCGCCGAGGCGGGCATCGCGCTGCCCCAGGCGGGACTGAACCGGGAGCTGTGCCGCTCGCTCAAACCCAAGCGTTTCAAACTCGAGGACTACGGCACCTAGCCGCGGTTCCCATCGGAGGTCAGCCATGGACACACCCGTGAAGAAACCCGCCCCGGACGTCGCCACGCCCGACGCGGCCGCGCCCAACGAATCCCACTACCACAGCAAGAAGGACCGGGTCTTCGTGCGCGGCATCCAGGGCCAGTACAGCCTGAAGGAGGAGCTCGCGCGCCTGCGTTCGATGCCGCGGGTGCGCAAGGGCGCCGAGATCCGGTTCCGCGACGGGCCCCAGACCTGGAGCCGCCATTACGTGGAGCCCAAGGACGGCATCACCCAGACGTTCCACCTCCACCTGGAGGAGTACGGCCCGGGCGGCCGCTCCCAGAAGCACGGCCACGTGAACGAGGCCGCGTTCTACATCCTGGACGGCGAGGGCTACGAGGTCCACGACGGCGTGAGGTACGACTGGAAGGCGGGTGACATCGCCATCGTGCACAACAACTGCGTGCACCAGCACTTCAACGCGAGCCCCACGAAGCCCGCGCGGGCGCTCGTGATCAAGAGCAAGCCCATGTACATGTTCATGAACATGCTGTTCCAGAAGCAGGTGGAACCGCGCCCGAGCGTGCCCGCCCCCGGGGGCGAGAGTTTCGCCGCGCGCGAGGGCGAGACCGACTACAACCACGACGTGAAATGAGATAGGAGCCGACCATGGCCTGGGGTGAATCGAAGTCCTGGAGGAAGGGCACCGCCAACCAAGCGCTGTACCAGGCGCTGCTCGACGACGCGCAGGCCGCGCCCGCGCGCAACGCCAAGCGCAGGAAGATCGTGCATCCGGAGGACATGCCGTGGGAGCTCTCGCGCCACGGCCTGCTCAAGCACCTGATGAACGAGGGGATGAACACGCGCATGGAGACGGTGGACGCCTACATGCTGATCATTCCGCCGGGCAGCCGCTCGGGCAAGCACCGCCAGCTCGCCGAGGAGTGCCTCTACGTGCTCGAGGGCCGCGGCTACGACCTGCACCAGGACTGCGACGTGGAGATCACCGACACGTACCACTGGACGCCGCAGAAGGAAGTGAAGCGCTACGAATGGGAGGCGGGCGACGTGATCTACGTCCCGCCCAACACCATCAGCCAGCACTTCAACGCCGACCCGAAGCAGCCCGTGCGGCTCATCTCCGCGGTGAACCGCATCTTCAAGCACGCGGGCCTGAACGACCTGGAGCAGATCGAGGACGCGCCCGAGTACCGCGCCGGGGTCACGGTGACCCCCGAGCTGGTGGAGGATTTCCTCCGGGGCAAGGTGAGGGTCGAGGCCTAGGGGGCGGCGATGGCAACCAACGAGCTCATGACGGCGGCGGTCTCCGAGGAGATGGCGAAGAAGTTCGCCACCGAGAAGGAGACGCCGTACACGCGCTGGGTCAAGTCCGAGGGACTGGACATCGAAAGCGCGATCTACCAGCCGAACCTGCACGCGATCGAGCTGAAGTCCTGGGCGCGCCGGGGCGGGCGCGGGGTGTTCCTCAACCACGACGCCTCGCGCACCTCCAACGACGCCTACGTCTGCGAGATACCCCCGGGCGGCGAGCTTGCGCCCCAGCGCCAGCTTTTCGAGGAGATGGTGTATGTCCTGGACGGGCGCGGCTCCACGACGGTCTGGAACGACGCGGGCGCGCGCATCACCTTCGAATGGAAGGCGGGCGCGATATTCGCCGTCCCGCTGAACGCCACGCACCGGCACTTCAATACTTCGGGCAAGGACGCGGCCCGGTTCGTCTCCGTGACCAACGCCCCGTCCATCATCAACGCCTTCGGCGACCTGGACTTCGTCTTCGGCACGAAGCACGACTTCCGGGACCGCTTCAGCGGCGAGCCGGATTATTTCGCCAACAAGGGCGAGCAGAAGGGCCTGCTGCTGGACACCAATTTCGTCGCCGACGCGGTGAACCTGCCGCTCATCGCCGCGAAGGAGCGCGGCGCCGGCGGGGGCCACATCCGCTTCAACATGGCCAAGGGCTCGATGAACAGCCACATTTCACAATTTCCCGTGGGGACCTACAAGAAGGCCCACGCTCACGGGCCGGGCGCGTACGTGATCGTGATGGGCGGGGAGGGCTTCAGCCTCATGTGGCCCGAGGGCGAGAAGCCGCGCCGCTACGACTGGCGCGAAGGCACGCTGATCACCCCGCCCAACATGTGGTTCCACCAGCACTTCAACACGGGCACCACGCCCGCCCGCTACCTCGCCTTCAAACAGGAAGGGGTCGCCATCCGCAACGCCCAGGGCGTGCCCAAGGCCTGGATCAGCAGGCGGCTCGGGGGCGACCAGATCGACTACGCCGACGAGGCGGCCGAGGTGCGCCAGATGTTCGCGCAGGCCCTGGAGCAGCACGGCCTGCAGTCGCGCATGGACGAGGCGTACCGCGCGGAGCTCGCGGAATTGCCACCGAAGTCCTCCCGGGCCGCGTGAGCGTTGCGTTTATGACGCACCTCCCGGTTTTTTTTCTTGACGTATCCGGGGCGTGCCATTACTCTTTTGCAACTCGTTCCACTTTAAACACATCCGTTCCTGATAGAGGAACAGCGTTGAAAAAACGATAACGGGAGCAGGAGGATAAAAATGCACAAGAAAGCGCTGATCGTCGCCGTGGCGGCCGCCCTTGCGGTACCCGCCGCGTTCGCCAAGGGCGATTCGGATTCGTCGGTGGAGCTCTACGGCAAGGTCTACCCGGAACTGGTGTTTCCCAGCGGGTCGGGCGCCACCGCCGCGGGTTCCGCCGTGTCGACCATCGCCGGCACTCCCTCGGGCACCGATTCCATCGTGAAGCGCACCGAGATGTCGTCGAGCAACACGCGCTTCGGCATACGGGGCCACGAAAAGCTGGGGCGCAGCCTGCAGGCGATCTTCCAGCTCGAGACCGCGTTCGCCGTCGATTCCAACAACACGAAGTTCGCCCAGCGCAACTCGTTCGTCGGGCTGGCCGACAAGGGCTGGGGCACCATCAAGTTCGGGCGCATGGATACGCCGTTCAAGAAGACCGGCGACCATCTGTCCTTCCTGGGCGTTTCCAGCGGCAACTTCGTTTCCACGAGCTCGCTGCTGCGCAAGACCGGCTTCGGCACCAACTCGGCGTCGAGCTTTCACCTGCGCCGCCAGAACGCGGTCCAGTACGAATCCCCCAACTGGGGAGGGATCAAGCTCGCGCTGCAGTATTCGACCGACGAGACCAAGACCGCGACGCGGGATCCCCACGTCATATCCGCCGGGCTCGCCTGGGCGCGCGGCCCTTGGTACGCGGGCCTCGCCTTCGAGCAACACTGGGACCTCTTCGGCGGATCGCGCAACGTGCATTCGAACCAGTCGAACTTCGGCGACCAGCACGTGAACTCCAAGGACAAGGCGGTGCAGGGCACGATCAAGTACAAGTTCGGCGTGCACACCTTGGAGGCCGACTACATCACCAAGAAATACGACGAGAACGCCTCGACCGCGGGCCGCTTCAGCTCCTACAAGAATAACGCGTGGCTCCTCAACTGGAACGCGCGCTGGTCCAAGAGCTGGGCCACGCAGATCTATTACCTGCACGCCGACAAGGGCTCCTGCTCCCTCGTCGACGCCGTCTGCTCCACCGATGGACTCGATGGAACGACGATCGCCCTGGGTGGCGCGTACTACTTCTCGAAGAAGACATATCTGTTCTTCCTCGCAAGCTGGCTGAAGAACGGCTCCTCGGCGCGGTTCAACAACAGCGACCTTCAGGACCCCAGCGTAGGGGAGGACATCCGGCAATACGCGGTGGGCCTGAGCACCGCGTTCTAGGGTCTCGGAGCCAAGCCCCGGGGGGGGCGGCAAGTAGGCCGACTCGGCGGGCGCTTTCGGCGCCCGTCTTTTTTGGAGGGCCCTCCAGAGAGCCCATTTCGGAGGAATACGACGATGAAATCACGACCGGAAGGTGGTCACCGGCCCGGCCGCAGGGCGTTCCACCGCGCCGCACTCGCCACACTCATGTTCCCGATCCTCGCGCGCGCCCAGCGCGGCGGCGCCGACTCGCCGCTGCGCGCGATCTACATGTACCAGGGCGCCGACCGCGATGCGAAGCTGCTGTCCGAGGCGAAGAAGGAGGGCCAGGTGGTGATGTACACCTCCCTCAACCTCAAGGACTCGGTGCCCATCACCGAAGCGTTCGAGAAGCGCACCGGGCTCAAGGTGGAGCTGTGGCGCGCGAGCAGCGAGAAGGTGCTGCAGCGCGGTGTCACCGAGGCGCGGGCCGGGCACTACGCCCCGGACGTCTTCGAGACCAACGGCCCCGAGATGGAGGCGCTCTACCGCGAGCAGCTCCTGGAGGAGTTCTACAGTCCCCATTTCAAGGACCTGCCTCCCTCGGCGTTTCCGAAGCATCGCCATTACGTGGCCGACCGATTCAACTTCTTCACCATCGGCTACAACACGAACCTCGTGAAGCCGGACCAGGTGCCGGCCTCGTACGCCGACCTGCTGAAGCCGTTCTGGGCCGGCAAGGTGGGCCTCGAGGACGGCGACGTCGACTGGTTCGGCGCGATGGTGAAGTCCATGGGCGATGAGAAGGGCCTCGCGTACTTCCGCCAGCTGGCCTCCATGAAGCCGCAGATCCGCCACGGGCACACGCTCATGGCGGAGCTCGTCGCCTCGGGCGAGATCCCGCTCGTGGCCGACATCTACAACCACAACATCGAGCGGCTGAAGGTGAAGGGCGCTCCCGTGGACTGGAAGGCGCTCGACCCCACGTTCGGCCGTCCGAACGCCATCGGGGTCGCGAAGCACGCCCCCCATCCCCACGCCGCCCTCGTGTTCACGGATTTCATGCTCTCGCCCGAAGGCCAGGAGCTCATCAAGAAGCGCCACCGAGTGCCGTCGAGCCGCGCCGTGCACACGAAGCTCAACGACTTCCCGTTCCAGATGATCGACCCGGTGATCACCCTCGACGAGGACGAGAAGTGGGATAAGACCTGGACCGACATGTTCCTGAACGGACGGAAACCCAGCAAGAAAGGAAAGAAGAAATGAACCCGAGCCGAAGAGCAGCTCTCGCCGCCGCCGTGCTGGCGGCATTCGCCGCACCCGCGTGGGCGCAGGCCACCGCGGCCGACGTGGCCACCTACGACAAGCCGGACCGCCAGCAGATGCTGGAGCAGGGCGCGAAGAAGGAAGGCGAGCTCCAGATCTACACCTCGGCCCAGGGCAAGGACATGGGCCCGCTGGTCGCCGCCTACGAGAAGAAGTACGGCGTCAAGGTGACCATGTGGCGCGCGAGCAGCGAGAAGGTGCTGCAGCGCGCGGTGCAGGAAGCCCGCGCCAACCGCTTCACCGTGGACGTGATGGAGACCAACGGCCCCGAGCTCGAGTCCCTGCACCGGGAGAAGATCCTCCAGGCGGTGAAGTCGCCCTACCTCGCCGACATCCTGCCGGAAGCGATCCGGCCCCACGGCGAATGGGTGGGCACGAGGCTCAACGTCTTCGTGCAGGCCTACAACACGAACCTCGTGAAGAAGGAGGAGTTGCCGAAGAGCTGGGACGACCTCACGAACCCGAAATGGAAGGGCAGGCTCGGCATCGAGCAGGAGGATTCCGACTGGCTCGCCGGCGAATTCCAGATCCTGGGCGAGGACAAGGGCACGAAGGTGATGAAGCAGATCGTGACCACCAACGGCGTGTCCGTGCGCAAGGGGCACACGCTGCTCACCCAGCTCGTGGTCTCCGGCGAGATCCCGCTCGCCCTCACCGTGTACAACTACAAGGCCGAGCAGCTGAAGCGCAAGGGCGCGCCCATCGACTGGTTCTCCATCGGACCGGCCATCGCCCGGCCCAACGGCGTCGGCGTGGCGAGGAAGGCTCCCCATCCCCACGCGGCGGTGCTGTTCTACGATTTCGAGATCAGCCCCGAGGGCCAGAAGCTGCTCGCCAAGCGCGACTTCGTGCCCACCAACCGCAAGGTGAAGACGGCCCTCAGCGAGATTCCCATGAAGTTCGTCGACGCGCGCGTGACCCTCGACGAGTACGAGAAGTGGGCCAAGCTGTACGAGCACCTGTTCGTCGACCAGGGCCGGTAGGCGCCGCCGTGGGCAAGGAATCGCACTACAGCAGCAAGAAGGACCGCGTCTTCGTGCGCGGCGTCCAGGGCCAGTACAGCCTGAAGGAGGAGCTCGCGCGCCTGCGCGCCATGCCGCGCGTGGTGAAGGGCAAGGACCTGCTCTTCAACGACGGCCCGCAGTCGTTCAGCAAGCACTTCATCGAGCCCGCCGACGGCATGACGCAGGTGTTGCACATCCACCTCGAGGAGTACGGCCCGGGAGGGCGCACCCAGAAGCACGGCCACGTGAACGAGGCCGCGTTCTACATCCTCGACGGCAAGGGCTACGAGGTCCACGACGGCGTCCGGTACGACTGGAGCGCCGGGGACGTGGCGATCGTGCACATGAACTGCGTGCACCAGCATTTCAACGCCGACCCGGTGAAGCCGGCGCGCGCCCTCGTGCTCAAGCCCAAGCCGATGATCATGTTCATGAACCTGCTGTTCCAGAAATCCGTCATCCCGCGCCCGACGGAACCCACGCAGGAGGGCCGTGGATTCGTGCCGCGGCATTTCGAGGAAGACTTCAACCATCCGGAGTGAAGCCATGAACGCCCATCGCAGACTGCTGTTCCTCGCCGCCGCTTTGGCGCTCGCCGTTCCCGCCGCCGCGCAAAGCCTCTTCGAATACCACGGCGCGGACCGCATGGAGCGCATCGTGGCGGCCGCGAAGCGCGAAGGCGCGCTCACCCTCTACACGACGATCGCCGAGAAGGACCTGGCGACCATCATCAAGCCCTTCGAGGATCGCTACGGCATCAAGGTGACGGTGTGGCGGGCCGGCACCGACAAGGTACTGCAGCGCACCGTCGCCGAGACCCGGGCGGGAAGGTACGACGTGGACGTGATCCACTTCGGCTCCCCGGAGATGGAGGCGCTCGCCCGCGAGAAGATCCTGGCCCCCATCGATTCCCCGGTGCAAGCGGACCTGCGGCCGGGCTCGGTCCCGGCCCACAAGCAATGGGCGGCGACGATCCTTTCGGTTTGGGTGCAGGCCTACAACACGAACCTGGTGAAGAAGCAGGACCTGCCGAAGACCTACCAGGACCTCCTCGACCCGAAGTGGAAGGGCAAGCTCGGCATCGAGGCCAAGGACGAGGACTGGTTCGCGACCGTGGTGCAGGAGCTGGGCGGGGAGGAGAAGGGCCTCGCCTTCTTCCGCGAGCTGGTGGCGAAGAATGGCATCTCGGTGCGCAAGGGCCACACGCTCCTCGACAACATGGTGGTCTCGGGCGAGGTGCCGCTCGCCCTCACGGTGTACAACTACATGCCGGCGCAGGCGAAGAAGAAGGGCGCTCCCATCGACTGGTTCGCGATCGAGCCGGCCATCGCGCGGTCCAACGCCGTGGGCGTGGCGCGCAAGGCGCCTCACCCCGATGCGGGGCTGCTATTCTACGAATACCTCCTCGGGCCCGAAGGGCAGAAGGCGATGGCGAGCATCAAGTACGTGCCGACCAACACCAAGGTGAAGTCCCCGGTGGAGGGGATAAAGATCGTCACGACCGATCCGATCCGCAGCCTTGACGAGGCGGACAAGTGGAGCAAGCTCTACGACGACGTCGTCGTGAACGCATCCCGATAGCCGGTCCGCCCCCGGAGAATCCATGAGCGCCGCGGTCGCCGTTTCGGAGAAGTCCCCCCCGAAGTCCTTCCGGGAGGTGTGGCTCATCTCCCTCGGGCACGCGCTCACCCACTGGTATCCGTCGACGTTCTACCTGCTGCTGCCGATCATCGGCAAGGAGATGGGCCTCTCCTACAGCCAGATCGGCCTCATCATGACCTGCCAGTACGTGGCCGGGGCGATCGCCAACGTGCCGGGCGGGATCCTGGTGGATACCGTGGGACGCAAGGGCGTGCTGATGGCGATCTCGCTCTTCTGGGTCGGGTTCCCGTACCTGCTCATGGGATTCAGCCATGGCTACCTGATGCTTCTGGGTTGCGTGGCGCTGGTGGGCTTCGGCAACAGCCTGTGGCACCCGACCGCGATCTCCACGCTCGCGCGGCGCTTTCCCGATCGCAAGGGCCTCGTGCTTTCGCTGCACGGCATGGGCGGCAACGTGGGCGACGCACTGGCCCCTCTCGCGGTGGGCTCGCTCCTCGCGGTGCTCACGTGGCGGCAGGTGGTGGTGCTCAACGTGGTGCCGGGGCTGCTGGTGTCGCTGCTGCTGCTGGTGTTCCTCGGCACACTGCGCGGGGGACCGAAGGCCCGGGCGAAGGCGGAGGAGGGCAAGGGGCAGTCGCTCGCGAGCTATTTCCGCGGCGTGCCGGAGCTCTTCCGCAATCGGGCCCTCATCACGCTCACCGCGAGCTCCGCGTTCCGCTCGATGACGCAGAACGCGCTCCTCACGTTCCTTCCGGTGTACCTCGCCTACCAGATGGGCTATCCGCCGTTCTGGGTGGGTGCGGGCATGTTCGCGCTGCAGGCCGCGGGCTTCGCCGCCTCTCCCGTCGCCGGCTATCTTTCCGACCGCATGGGCAGGCGCAGCATCATGATGACCAGCATGGCGATGACGGCCGTGGTGCTCGCGTTCATGGCGCTCGCGGGCCGGTCTCCGGCGTTCATCGTCTTCATCGCGGTGCTGGGGTTCTTCCTCTACGCGATCCGCCCGGTGCTGCAGGCGTGGCTGCTGGAGTCGACGCCGAAGCACATGGGCGGCACGAGCATCGGGATCCTCTTCGGCGCGCAGTCCCTCGGGTCTTCGGTGGCACCCCTGCTGGGCGGCATGATCGCGGACCGCTACGGGCTCATCGCCACGTTCTGGTTCCTCGCCTTCACGATCGTCGTGGCCAACCTCTTCATCTTCGCGATGCCGAAGACGGTCGAAGCGAAGTCGTGACGCCCGCGGGGCGCGCGCGCCGTTGGCTGGCGAGCACCTCGAACCGCACCTTCGTCGCCTGGCCGCTCGCGGTGTACGCGCTGGAGGCGCTGCTGCAGCGCGGAGCGCCCGCGATCCATCCCTGGGCGCTTGCGTTGCTCGCGTGGGGCTACCTCCAGTATCGCTGGGTCGGCACGTACCGCATGCGCGAAGGCGGAGGGGGACCCGGCATCTCGGTGCCGCCGCAACGTCTGGCCACCGACGGCCCTTACCGGTGGCTGCGCAACCCCATGTACGCGGGCCACCTCGTCTTCCTTGCCGGCGTGGCGCTCGCCCTGGGCTCCTGGATCGGGGCCGCGCTCCTCGTGGTCCACATGGTGTGGTTCGACCGGCGGGTGAGGGAGGACGAGCGGCGCCTGGATGCGCTCTTCGGCGCGCCTTATCGCAAGTACTGCCGCCGCGTGAAGCGCTGGATCCCGGGGATCCTGTAATGGAACTGGATTGCTTTACTATCGGGGCAGGTATCATTCAGCAAATCGTCATACCCCCTACTTTAGGTGCGCAATTTGATCGGTTCTCCGAAGGCTCTATGGGTAAGAAGGAGTGCCGCGGTGCTTTTGCTCGTCGTCGGGGCAGGAATTGTGATCTTCCGTTCGTATTTGATTTCCGAATACGTAAGCACACGCCCTAGACAGCCGGATCAGCAAGCAGGACGCACACACCCTCGTTATGAACACGGAGCCGTCATATTTCTGACAAAGTCAGAAGATGACGACTTAATGTGGATGTTTGGTGCGGGCCTCGGGTTAATGGCCATAGGGGGCTTCCTGTTCAAAGACATGTTTGGTCGCCGCCGGTAACTTGTCCCTCCCTCGGACCTCAATTCTTCATTTAACGCTAAATGAAAAGGCAGCTGATGATACTGGGGCGCTGAGTTCGACCAAGGCCGGGTGCAGATTGAGTTGACGCTCGTCACGCATGGCGATCAGTGGCAAATTCTGGGATTCAGAGTGAATTCGCGAGCGTTGTTACCGAAGTAGGCGCTCGTCCCGGATAAATTTCTACCCGAGAAAATCCCCGACGAGTGCCGCGAATTCCGCGGGCTTCTCCACCGCCGACAGGTGCGCGGCACCCGCGATGATCGCGAGGCGGGCGCCGGGAATGCGCTCCGCCATCGCCCGGGACATGGCCACGGGCGTGCCGGTATCGACCTCGCCCGCCACGACGAGGGTCGGCGCCCGGATGCGTGATAGCGCCTGGGTGAATTCCAGCTCGGCGATCGCATCGCAGCACCCGAGGTAGCCTTCCGCCGGCGTGCGTGCGAAGCGCTCCATCACCGTCGCCACGATGTCGGGGTGTTGCTCGCGGAACGCGCCGGAAAAATACCGCGCCGAGACCATGTCGAGGATGGCTTCCATGCCGCCTTCGGCCACGAGCTTCCTGCGCGCCGTCCACATCGCGGGGCCCTCCGGCCCATACGAGCTCGTGGTGTTCGCCAGCACGAGCTTGCCGAGGCGATCCCCATGGGCGAGGGCGAACGCCTGGCCGACCATGCCGCCCATGGACAGTCCCACCCAGTGGGTCCGCTCGATGCCGAGCCGGTCGAGTACGGAGCGCGCATCGTCGGCCATCGCGGCGAGGGTGTAGGGACGCGGGGGGACGGGACTGCGGCCATGGCCGCGCGCGTCGATGCGGATCACGCGGTGGCGCGGCGCGAGTGCCGCCGCGAGCGCATCCCACATGCGGTGGTCGCAGCCGATCGCGTGGGCGAGGAGCACGGGTGGACCCGGGCCCCCGGAATCGACGAAGAAGGAATCCCGCACCGGGCCCGGGTTCACGGGAGGTAGCCCGCCAGCCGGGCGAGCAGCTCGTCGGCCGCCGCGCTCGAGGCGCCCGCCGCCTCGCCGGGGGCCGTGCCGCCATGGGCCTCGAGGTTCGAACGCATGCGCGCTGCATCGACGACGAGGCCGCCGGCGATCGTGTCGAGGAAGTCGAGGCTGGTACCGAGCGCGCCCGCGATCTCGGGGACGAGCGCCAGCTCCGCCTGCCAGCCGCCCAGCGCGCGCTCGTGCTCGGCGAGGCCGCAGGCGTGCAGAGTGGCGAGGAGTCCCGGCATGCGCAGCGCCGCCGCGAGTCCGTGGGCGCATGCCACGGGGTTGTGCTTGTGGGGCATCGAGCTCGACGCTCCGACGCCATCGCGCGCCGGCGCTTCGAGCATCTCGCCCACCTCGGGCTGGGAGAGCAGCGATACGTCGCGCGCGATCTTGCCCGCGGTGAGCACGGCCTGGGCCACGCGGCCGAGGAGGTCGATCCACGGGTTGCGATGCACATGCCACGACGGCGCGTCGGCGAGTCCGAGCGCCAGCGCCACGCGATGGCGCACCGCGGGACCTCGATCGCCCAATGCCTCGAGCGCCCCCACGGGGCCACCCAGCTGCACGGCGAGACCCGTCGACTGCGCCTCGGCGATGCGTTCGCGGTCGGCGGCGAGGGCAAGCGCCCAGCGCGCGATCTTGAGCCCCGCGGTGATCGGCAGCGCGGGTTGCATCAGCGTGCGGCCCAGCATGGGAGTGGCGCGGTGCTCGCGCGCGCGTGCGGCGAGGGCGCGCACCGCCGCTTCGAGCGCGCGATCGGCTTCCTCGAGGCAGGGCTTGAGGCACAGCGCCATCGCGGTGTCGAGCACGTCCTGGCTGGTGGCGCCGAAATGCACGTGCTTCGCGGCCGCGGGAGAGATCGCGGACACCGCCGCGGTGAGCCGCTTCACGAACGGCACGGCGAGGGAGGCCGAACGCTTGCCCTCGGCCACGAGGGATTCGACGTCCAGGCCGAGTCTCGAGCAGGCCTCGCCGATGGCGCGCGCGCTTTCGGCGGGGATCACGCCTTCCGCGGCCTCGGCATTCGCGAACGCCGATTCGAATGCGAGCATCGAGCGCAGGTACGCGGGAGCCTCGAAGGCGGCCGCGAAGGAGGCGCGCTCGAGGGTACGCGCGGCGAGGCTGCCGGCCATCGCGCGTCAGGCGGCGAAGAAGACGGTCTCGCCGTCGCCTTGCAGCCGCACGTCCCAGCGATAGGCGTTGTCGCCTGCGGACAGCGCGACCAGGGTCTTGATGCGCGGCGAGGCGGCGATCGCCGCGAGCGCGGGATCCGCGCGAACCATTTCCTCCCGCGCGAGGTAGGCGCGGGTGCGCAGGGGCTTCAGCAGCCCGCGGGCGAAGATCGCGACATCCAGGAAAGGCGCGGGCCCTCCGGGAAGCAGGGTTTCGATGCGGAAGCTTCCATCCTTCGCCGTCTCGACGCGCGCGAAGCCATGGGGACGGGAAGCGCCCGCGGCGGCGGCCGGCGCCCGGCCCCGGGGCGAGAGCTGCCACGTCTCGATCATCGCGTCTCCCACGGGTTCTCCCGCGCCATCGAGGACGCGGCCGGTGAGCACGATGGCCTGGCCGGTCTCGGCGAAGGCCACCTTTTCCGCGTCCTTCCATCGCAGGCCTTCGTGGAAGAAGGGGCCGATGGTCTGGGACGGCGTGCGTTGCGCGGCCATGGTCAGGGCCCCAGCGGCGTGGCTTTCGCCCCCGCCAGCACGATGTCGAATCGATAACCCAATGCGATGCCCTCGATGCCCGTCTCCAGCGCGAGGGTGGAGATCATGCGCAGGCGGGCCGCCGCGTCGGGCACGCTGTTGTACACCGGGTCGATCGCGAGCAGCGGATCGCCCGGAAAGTACATCTGGGTCACGAGCCGTTGCACCGGTGCGCTGCCCAGCAGCGAAAAATGGATGTGCTGCGGGCGCCACGCGAAGGGATGGTTCTTCCACGGGTACGCGCCGGGCTTCACGGTGACGAAGCGGTACCAGCCCTCATCGTCGGTGAGCGCGCGGCCGACGCCGTGGAAGTTCGGGTCGAGCGGGGCTTCATGCACGTCCGCGGGATGGTGGTAGCGCCCCGAGGCATTGGCCTGCCAGATCTCCACCAGCGAGCGGCGCACCGGGCGGCCGTCGGCGTCCAGCAGCCGGCCCGCGAGGATCATCTTTTCTCCCAGGGGCGCCGAGCGCCCTTGGGCTGTGAGGTCGCTTTCCCCGTCGCGCACGAAGCCCTTCGGCACGAAGGGCCCCGGAATGTCGAGCGCGTTCGGGGGCAGCGCCACCAGCGGTTCCCGCGGGGCGCGCAGCACGGTGCTGCGGTATTCCGGGTACCGGTAGGGCGGATCGACGGGATCCTGACGCGTCATGTCGTTCATCGCGGGACTCTCCTCGACCTCAATCGCCGAGCGCGGAAATCATGGCCGGCACGTAGCTTTCATCGGACACCACCACCAGCATCTCGACGCTCGCGCGCAGGGTGCGCAGCGATTCGTCGTTCGCCGCGCCCACTTCGCCCTCCGCGACCACGTAGAGCGCGGTCACCGGATGGTTGCGGCCGTGGGCGATGCCGCTCACCACGGGGGCGAGCCCCACGTCGTCGCCGCGGCAGGCGACGATGAAGATCATGTCGGCGTTGCCCAGGTCGCGCTGCAGGTCCCCGCCTCCGGCCTGGATCGCCGCGAGGGCGCCGGCCGCCGCACTCTTCGCGAGCACGTGCACTTCCAGGTTCGCGTGCCCCTCGGCCGCGATCCTGCGCGCGATCGCGGCACCACCGTCGCCCAGGCCCACGAGCGCGATGGCGCGGGGCTTCGAGTTGGGCGCCTGGATGCGTCCCGGCAGTCCGAACGCCGGGCGACTGCGTCCGGCCATGGCGACCACGGTCGAATCCGCCGGGGTAGTGCCCGGCACGCTCATAGCGTCTCGCCCTGCTTCAGCACGCCGGCCGCCCGCAGGGTCGCCTCGAGCCACGCGGGGCTCAGGTTGCGTCCCGCGGCGATGTCCGCGAGGCGCGAGCGCTCGTCGTCGACCTTCTTCTGCGCGAGGTCCAGGAGCGAGCCCGCCTTCTCGCGCTCGATCACCACGACGCCGTCGGCGTCACCCACGACGAGGTCACCTGGCTGCACCGCGGTGCCGCCGCAGGAGATGGGCCAGTTGATGCGGCCGGGAACGGACTTCGTCGGCCCGTTGGGATTGGCCGCGACCGCGTACACCGGGAAGCCCAGGGCGCGCAGCTCCTCGGTGTCGCGCACCGCGCCGTCGAGGACCACGCCGCCCAGCCCCAGCTTCTTGCAGGCGGAGAGCATGATCGAGCCCATGAGCGCGCAGGTGCGGTCGCCCTTGCCGTCCACCACGAGGATGTCGCCGGGACGCGCCATGGTCATCGCGGCATGGATCATGAGGTTGTCGCCGGCGCGCACCTCGACGGTGAACGCCGGGCCCGCGAGGCGCATCGAGGGCGAGAGGGGTGCCACGCGGCCGTCGAGCGTGCCGCGTCGTCCCGCCACGTCGGCGAGGATGGATGCGGCGAAGGCCGAGGCCCTGCGCACCACCTCGGGCGTGACGCGCTCGAACTCGCGGCGGATGTCCGAAAGCGGGGGAGAGGCCTTGTCGTTCATGGCGATGTCCTCGGGTGTTGCCTAGCGCGGGGGATGCCCGCGACGGGTGAGCAGCGCATCCAGGCGCGGGTAGACGCGCCGGGCGTTGGCTTCGTAGATCTTGTGGCGATCCGCATCGGTGAGCCCCGCGACCTGGTCGACGTAGCGCCGGGTATCGTCGTAATGATGCCCGGTCTCGGGATCGATCCCCTTCACCGCGCCCAGCATCTCGGAGGCGAACAGGATGTTGTCGACCGGGATCACCTTCGCCATCAGCTCGATGCCCGGCAGGTGGTAGACGCAGGTGTCGAAGTACACGTTCTTCAGCAGGTGGTCGCCCAGCAGCGGCTTCTTCATGTCCTGGGCGAGCCCGCGGTAGCGGCCCCAGTGGAACGGCACCGCGCCGCCGCCGTGGGGTATCACGAACCTGAGCTTGGGGAAGTCCCGGAAAAGATCTCCCTGCAGCAGCTGCATGAAGGCGGTGGTGTCGCCGTTGAGATAGTGGGCGCCCGTGTGGTGGACCGCGGGGTTGCACGACGACGTCACGTGGATCATCGCGGGCACCTCGAGCTCGCAGAGCTTCTCGTAGAGGGGATACCACGAGCGGTCCGTGAGCGGCGGCGTCTTCCAGTAGCCTCCCGACGGATCCGGGTTCAGGTTCACGCCCACGAAGCCGCATTCGTTCACGATGCGCTCCAGCTCGGGAATGCAGTTCGCGGGCGGCGCTCCGGGAAACTGGGGAAGCTGGCCCACGGGCGCGAAGTTGTCGGGAAGCAGCGTGCAGATGCGGTGGATCAAGTCGTTGCTCACCCGGCTCCATTGGCGGCCCACTTCCTCGGTGCCCACGTGGTGCGCCATGCCGGCCGCACGCGGGGAGAAGATCGTGAGGTCGCTGCCGCGCCGGCGCTGGAAGGCGAGCTGCGGCTCCACGCTCTTCAGCAGCGCCTCGTCGCTGATGCCCAGGTCCGTGGAGCCCGGCCGGCGCGCGGGATCGGCGATCGCGGCGAGCTGCTTGTCGCGGAATGCGTGCAGCGCCGCGGGCTCGGTCGTGTAGTGGCCGTGGATGTCGATGATCACCGGCCGGCGGCCTCGAGGAAGGCGAGCACGCGCCCGGGCGCGGTCTCGCCCGTCTGGCCCTCGACGGGCACATCCCAGTACTCCGATCGCGGCAGGCACTCCTCGAGATAGCGCGCCGCGGAGGTGGCGTGGGAATCGTCGTGGCCGGGCACCACGAGCGCCGGGATGTCGAGCCCCATCAGGTCCTCGGGCTCGGCGCCCGGTGCGGTGTCGCGGTCGAGGAGGGAGGCCGCCATCGCCGCGACGGCAAGCTGGTACTTCTCGCGGTCGAGCTTCCCGTAGGCCTCGGCGAATGCGCGGTCGTTCCGGAGCACCGAGGCCCACGGCCCGCCCCTGGGATCGGCGCCGAAGGGCTTGCCTTCCTTCGCGGCGAGCGCCGCCACCGCTTGCATCCCGTGCTCGCTCACGTACGCCAGGTGCTCGGCGAAACGCTGCCGTCCCTTGATCCGGTACTTCGGCCCGCCCACCGGCCACCACAGCACCATGCTCGCTACGCGCTCGGGATGGGCCACGGCGAACGCCGCCACGGGACAGCAGCCCATGCAACCGCCCATGAGGTGCGCGCGCTCGATGCCGAGGTGGTCGAGCAGGCCCCGGCCCTGGGCTACGTAGTGGGACCACGTTACGTGCTCCACGCGCCCGCCCGACTGCCCGCACTCGCGCCGGTCGAACAGGATGCAGGTGTACTTGCGCGGCAAGTGGTCCATCAGCTTCACGCGCGCGTAGACGCCCATCGTGCTCCACTTCTCGACGGTCGCGTCGAAGCCGCCCGGCGCGTACATGAGCAGCGCGGGGCCCGAGCCGACCACTTCGTAGCGGGTCGCGATGCCGTCGATGAGCGCGCTGCCCATGGCGCTCAGGACGCGGGCTTCACGCGGATGCCGCCCTTGATCTGGCGCGCGGCGCGCACGTCCTCGACGTATGCGGTGATGGCGTCGAGCGCCACGCGCGCCACGTTGGCATAGCTCTCCGCCTTCGAGTCGATGGCACCGGCCCCGTAGCCGATGGCCGCGTGGGCCATGCGCATGCGCCCGTCGAGCCAGGGTCCGCCGCCGAGGCCGCCGATCACGGGAATGGCGACCGCGCGCGCCACTTCCGGCCCCACGATGGGACCGGAGTTCGTGAAGTCGATGAGCGCGGCTCCGGCCTCCTCCAGGGTCTTCGCCTCGGCGACCAGGCGCGCGGTCATCGACGCCGTCGCCTGGGTCGTACCCTGGAGCATCGTCTGGTAGTCGATGCCGTAGGCGAGTGCGGTCTGCGGCGTGATGCCCATCTGCGCGAAGACAGGAATTCCCGCCCGTGAGATCGCGCGCACGGCTTCGGGAAACTCCGCCGCGCCGTCGAGCTTCACCATGTCCGCGCCCGCTTCCTTCACCAGGCGGATGGCGGCGGCGAGGGCACTTTGCGTGCCCGCCTGCAGCGGCCCGAACGGAAAGTCGCAGCTCACGAGGGCGCGCGCCACGCCCCGGCGCACCGCCTTGCAGACCACCACCATCTCGTCCATGGTGACCTCGAGGGGGCTCGCGTGGCCCCAGAGGTTCACGCCCACGGAATCGCCCACGGAGACGATGTCCACGCCCGCCCGATCGACGATGCGCGCGATCTGGTAGTCCCAGGCCACCACGCCGGCGATCTTGCGCCCGTCGCGCTTCATCCGGTGCAGCGCCGGCAGCGTCACGGGCTCGCGCTCGCGATCCATGGCTCGCCTATTCCCAGGCGCGGTTGTCGACGGTGTTCTCGAAGGTGGCGCCCGGCACCACCATGTTCCATTTCACCGTCCAGTTGTAGGTGTCGTCGAATCGTTCCCGCGTATACGGCTGGGGTGCCGCGTGCAGCAGGCGCCAGGTCTGCAGCTCGTGGGGCTCCAGCAGTCCGCCGGTCTCCGCGATGAGGTAATGGATGTAGGGGCGCGGATCCTTCTCCAAGAGCTCGACCGCGCGCGCCTGGGCGCGGAACATCTTCGCGAGCGTCGGCCCATCGAGGTCGTCGCCGGCGGCCTCGCTGCGGGTCGAGTGGGACTCGATGAGGATCCGGAAGCCCTGCTTCTGGGCGACGCTGATCCACGGCTCCATCAGGCTCACGGCCGCCACCTTGCCCTGGCGCAGCGCTTCCAGCCGCTTGGGCATGGAGCCCGCGCCCGTGGTCTTCACGTGCTCGGGAGCGAGGAAGCCTTCCATCATCTTGAGCGTGGTGAAATGGGAACCGTTGTTGGGCGTGACCGCGATCGGCTGGTCCTTCAACATCTCCGGCTCGTAGAACTTCGAGTCGCGGTTGACCGCGATCGCGAACATCGACATGGAGGCGCCCAGGGCCACGATCTTGCGGTGGCGAAGTCCTTCCGCCTCGGCCTCGACCGCGCGCTTCATGATGCCCCACTCGCACATGCGGAACTGGTCGATGCCGCCCTCGTTGTACGCCGAATCGAGCGGGCGGTCGAAGACGGAGTCGAACTTCACGAAGTGCTTGGTGGTGACCTGCGCCATGCCGGGCGTGGTCACGAAATCGATGTCCAGCCCCTCGTCCTTGAAGAACCCTTCGTCCCGGGCGACCAGGACGGGCAGGTCGTGGACCGCGTTCATCACGGCGACCTGGGGTTTCTTCGCGACCTGCGGCTTGCGTGTGGCTTCCTCGACGGTCATGGCGCTTCTCCTGTCGTGAGAGGGCTGCGACTACGCCCGATGTCCCTTTGTGTCGGTCCCTTGCATCATCCCACCAGATCCAGCGTCTCGGGCGGGAAGAGCTCCTCCAGCTCGAACGCGCTCGCGATGATTCCCTGCTCCTTCGCCGAGCCGACCAGCTCCGACAGCGCCCCGCGATTGGGCGCGATGCCGTAGGGCAGGGGGTCGGCGCCGGTGATCTGCATCACGCGCCGGTGCATCTCGTCCACGGGCGTGGGCTTTTCGATCCCGCCGGACTTGAGCAGCTCCACGTAGCGGCGCTTGGATTCGGCGAAAGCGCGGAAGGCATCGGCGGCGAGCCCCGGATGGGCGGCGAGGAGCTCGTCCTTCACCACGATCGCGTGGTTGATCGGATAGTGGCCGCGGGTGCGCAAGGCCTCGAACCCGGCTTCCTTCGCGTTCGCGATGAGCGGCTCCACGTCGGGGTGGTCCGCCTCGACCCCGATCGCCGCGGCCAGCTCCCCGCTTGCCACGAGGTCGGCCATCTTGCGGCCCTTCTCCATCGGGACCACGTTGGCCGGCGGGCGGAATTCCGCCACGTGCTCGTCGCCCGAGAGCACCCACGTGATCTTCCCGAGATCGACGCCGTACTGGTGCTGCAGGACGCTGCGCGCCCAGACGCCGGTGGTCACGGTATAGCCGCGGTTCACGCCCACGCGCTTGCCTTCCAGGTCCCGGGGCGTGCGGATGCCCGACTTCGTGTTCGCCACGATGGCGCCGTGGTGGAACGCGCGCACCAGGAAGACCGGCAGCGCGGTGAAGTGCTTGCCGTGCTCCTTTGCGCTCAGGTACGTGGTCATCGCCATCTCGCAGATGTCGAACTCGAGGCCGCGCACCATGCGGCGGAACGCATCGATGAGCGGGTCGACCTCGACGAAGTCGAAATCGAACGTGCCCGCGGCGACGCTGCCATCCTTGAGCGCCCGGTTGTTCCCCTGGGTGCGCGTGACGGTCTTCAGCCTCGGTTTCGCCATGGCATGGGCCTTCGTGCGCTCAACAGCAATCGCATTCGTAGCCTTCGGGCATCGCGAGCGCGTCCTTCAGCCACCGGGGCGGGAGGTCGTCCTCGACCACCGCGGCGAGCGCCTTGAACACCTTGAAGTGGTGGCGCAGGCCGTCCGCGGTCCAGAACTCGACCACCGTCTCGAGGGGAGGGCCGCCGGGGATCCGCCCTTCGGCCTCGGACACCGCGACCGCCCCGTCGCTGTCGAGGGCGAAACGCTCCCGCGTCCATCCCTTCACCCGCGCACGGGCATCGAAGTATCCGGCGCCGCGGCGCAGCGATGCGAGGAACGCGTCGTCGGTGGCCGGCTCGCGCGCGCCGCCGCCGGCCGTGCGCTGCATCCGTGCCCAGTTGCCCGACGCAGCCATGGGGACCTCCCGTCCTATTTCCACGGCATGAGCGAGGCGTGGATCACGTCCGGGACACCCTCGCCGCCGACGGAGCGGATCGCGAGGTCCACCTCCTTCAGGCCGAAGGCGTGGGTCGTGATCTTTTCGAGCGGGTAGCGGCGCGAGGCGAGCTGCTGGAGTGCCAGCTCGCAGGCCTTGTAGCTGTGGCCTCGAGCACTCTTCAGCGTGATCGCCTTCACCGTGACGCGCCCCACGGGGAAATTGGGAAACTCCGCGATCTCGCCCTGGATCACCATCGTGCCCGCCTTGCGCTTGAGGGCCTCCACGCCGAACAGGATCGGCATCGTCCCGCCGCCCGCCGTGCAATCGAGGACGACGTCCACGCCCTTGCCGCCGGTGATCTCGCGGATGCGGGCGAGCGGATCCTCCTTTTGCACATCGATCACGTGGTCCGCCCCGAGCGTGCGCGCGACGTCCAGGCGCGCTCCGTCCTTCGAGGTGCCCGTCACGATGATGAGCGAGGCGCCGGCCTGCTTGCAGATCACCGTCTGCGAAAGCCCCTGCTGGCCGGGCCCCTGGATCAGGACCGTGGAGTTGTAGCCCACCCCGCCGTCGAAGAGCGACCACTCGACCCCGTTGGCCATGGGAGTCACGAGGCCCGCGAGCTCCGGGGTCACCCCGCGTGGCACATGGTGCAGGACCGCGTTCCACGGCAGGTACACGTATTGCGCGAAGCCGCCCCAGAGGTGGGGCGCCCGTTCCGCGGACGTATAGCCGTAGCGGATCGCGTCGGGGTTCGAGCGCCAGTCGGTGTTCTCGCAGTGGCGGTATTGTCCCAGGTGGCACCATTCGCACTTGCCGCACGAGACGTAGTGCTCGACGAAAACGAGGTCGCCTTCCCGGAAGCCCTTGCGCCGGGTGAACTCGCGGCCCGCCTTGGCGATGTAGCCGATGTTCTCGTGGCCCATGATCACCGGCGTGCCGGACGGCGGATGCTGGTAGAGCTTCACGTCGGTGCCGCAGATCCCGGCCACCTCCATCTTCATCAACGCGCTGTCCTCCGGAATTTCCGGCATGGGAAATTCCCGGATTTCGGTCTTGCCCGGGCCTACGCGAACGGCCGCCAATACGTCTTCCAACGCTGCAATCCTCCAACGGTAAGGGCCGCCGCCGCGGCCCGGATGCGCCTGCCTAGACGGAAGTCTGAGCGACGCCTGCGCGCGCCGTGAGCGCCTCGCCGGCGCCCTCCTTGAACGGCGTGCCCGAGGGCAGCACCACCGCGACCGAGCGCACCTTCTGGTGCGCGGGCTCCCTGCCCGGCGGCAGCGTGCCTTTCGCCGCGAGCTCCTTGGCAGCCTTCATCAGCCGATGGCGCGCCATGATGATGCCGTTGTCGGTGGAGACGAGGTTCTCCTTCGTGCGGTCCTGGATCGGCCCCATGCTTTCCTGCAGCGACGCGTCCTGCATGCCGATGCCCTCCACGCCGCTGAAGGAGTGGCCCGCCTTCTGCGCCGCGCGGTCGATCAGGTAGTCGTTGTCCCGGTTCGCGAGCGGACGGAACGTGACCGGGTCGACCTTCACGTGCACGCCCTTGCCGTCGCGCATCGCCTGGCGCTCCCCGGCGGTGAGCGCGCGCACCGGATGATAGTCGAAGCTCCACGCCATGCAGTGCTCGTCGTCCATGGGCACCCAGAAGTGCCCGTGCATCGGGTGGTCACCCCGGGGAGGGACCATCGTGAAGCACGGCATGACCCACGGCGTGATGCGCCAGTAATACTGGCCGTCCTCGGCGTTGCGGCGCGCGCCGATGTACAGCCCGCCTTCGCTTTCCACCACCTCGAACACGGGCTTCTTGTCGCCCAGGTTGTACTGGTTGCCCTTGGAGCCCTTGAACAGCGGATCGGTGTTGAGCGCCCCGCTGTGCAGGAACGACACGTGGCTCGAGTCGATGCCGCCTTCCATCGCCTGCAGCCAGTTGCATTCCTGGAGCCGCTTGGAGATGTAGCTGCGCTCGGCCGGCACGGTGGCGAATTCCCACTCGGGCAGCGCCGGCTGCTGCTCGGCCGGCCCCATGTATACCCAGATCACTCCGCCGCGCTCGGCGAGCGGATAGGACCTGAGCTTTATCTTCGCGCAGAAGCCGCTCTCGGCGGGCTCCGAGGGCACGTCCACGCATTGCCCGGTCACGTCGTACTTCCAGCCGTGGTACGGGCAGCGCAGGCCGTTGTCCTCGTTGCGGCCGAACCAGAGGGACACGCCCCGGTGCGCGCAGAACTCGTCCACCAGCCCCAGCCGTCCCTGGGTGTCGCGGAACGCGACCATGCGCTCGCCCAGGCAGCGCACTCGCACCGGCGGGCAGTCGGCCCCAGGGAGCTCCCCGGCGAGGAGGATGGGCTGCCAATAGCGACGGAAGAGCTCGCCCATGGGCGTGCCCGGTCCGGTGCGCACCAGCAGTTCGTTCTGTTCGGCCTTCATCGGCTGCCCTCTCCGGGGATGCGCCGCGGCGCGCACCCCCTTCGTTCTTGTATAAGGAACGTCGTTCCAGTGTATGGTTTCCACGTTAACATCGCGCTAGAATGCGGTCAACGCCGGAGCCGCGATTTCCCTCTGGGAATGGCACGCGCGCTGACCTTCGTCAAACCCCGTACTGTCTCCCATGGCCGGATCCGACACGCTGCCCCTTTGTTCGACGAGCGAGGTCCCCGAAGGCGCAGCGCTCAGGGTGGAGAACCACGGCCTCGTGCTCGCGGTGTTCAACCTGGGGGGGCGCTACTTCGTGACCGACGACGCCTGCACTCACGGTCCCGGTTCCCGCTCGGAAGGGGAGATCGAGGGCGAGATCGTCGAATGCAACTTCCACAACGGGGCGTTCCACATTCCCACCGGGCGCGTCGAGGCTCCGCCGTGCATGGTCCCGCTTCGTACGTACGAGGTGAGCATCGTCGACGGAATGGT
>JAAOZZ010000385.1 GCA_012274175.1 Betaproteobacteria bacterium | reverse complement strand
CCGCGCCGGCGCGGTTCTCGACGACGACGGGCACCTTCCAGGCATCGGAGAGCTTCCTCGAGATCTCGCGCGCGAACACGTCGTTGGAGCCGCCCGCCGGGTAGGGCACGACGATGGTCACCGGCCTCGAGGGAAATTTCGCCGCCGAGCGCCCGGGGACGGTCCCGGCAAGGATCGCGAGCGCCGCCGCCAGGACAACGCGCGCCAGGTGCGGCGCGGGGATGCGGCGCTCGACGCTCATCGCGCGGCGCGTCTCACCCGCGCTCCTTCAGGCGGCGCACGATCGCGGCGGAGAATTCCCGGGTCGTCGCCTTGCCGCCCAGGTCCCCGGTGCGCACTTTGTCCTCGCGCAGCACGCGGTCGATCGCGCCGCGCAGGCGCCGCGCCTTGTCCTGCTCTCCCACGTGGTCGAGCATGAGGGCGGCGGCGAGCATGAGGGCGAGCGGGTTGGCGATCCCCTTGCCCGCGATGTCCGGTGCGGAGCCGTGAACCGCCTCGAAGATCGCCGCGTCCACGCCGATGTTGGCCGCGGGCGCCATGCCCAGGCCGCCCACCAGTCCCGCGATCTCGTCGGACAGGATGTCGCCGAAGAGGTTGGTGGTGACGATCACGTCGAACTGCCACGGGTTCATCACGAGCTGCATGGCGCAGGCGTCGATGATGCGCTCGTCGCACGCGATGCGGCCCTCGTAGCGCTGCGCCACTTCCTTGCCCGCCTCCAGGAAAATTCCCGTGAGCGCCTTCAGCACATTGGCCTTGTGCACCAGGGTGACCTTGCGCCGGCCGTGCTTCTGGGCGTAGTCGAACGCGAACTCGACGATGCGGCGCGATCCGGCGCGGGTATTCACGCCCGAGGCCACCGCGACGGCGCGCGGGTCGTCGCCCACGGGCACGTAGTGCTCGAAGCCCACGTAGAGGCCCTCGAGGTTCTCGCGCACCAGCACCAGGTCGATGTCCTCGTAGCGCCCGCCGGGCACCATCGTGCGCGCGGGGCGCAGGTTCGCGTAGAGCTGGAACTCCTCGCGCAGGCGCACGTTCGAGGAGCGGTAGCCGCCTCCCACGGGAGTGGTGAGCGGGCCCTTCAACGCGAGGCGCGTCTTGCGGATGCTCTCGAGGGTTTCCGCGGGCAGCGGGTCCCCGCACGCGGCCACGCCCGCCATGCCCGCCTTTTGCGGCTCCCAGCGGAACGGATCGCCCACCGCCGAGAGCACCTCGAGTGTGGCCTCGGTCACTTCGGGGCCGATGCCGTCGCCCGGAATGAGCGTGGCGGGGATGGATGGGTCTGCGATGGGAGGCATGGGCGGCTCGGCGTCTGGGGGCGAGAATTATACGGGAGGCGGGGAGGCCTCCCGCTTGCGCCAATGCAGCAGCCCGATGGCGTAGGTCGCGTAGTAGCCCGCGACGATCGCGAACAGCAGCAGCGTGAAGGGGCTGCGCGCGAAGTCCTGGGCATGGGCCGGGGGCGCGCCGCCCTCGATCGCGTAGAGCTGCGCCATGCGCCAGAGCACGCGCGCGATGAGCAGCACCGAAAGGCCCGCTCCGAGGTACGGGTTCGGCGTGTAGAAGTATCCCCGCTCGCTGCGCTCGAAGCGCGTGAGCTTCAGGCCGTAGAAGGCGAGCGCGATGCCCACCGCCGCTCCCGCCGCGAGGGCCAACTCGGCGAGCGGCCGGGCGGCGGAGGTGGCGGCGAGCAGCGCCACCAGCAGCGGAAAGAAGATCGCCGCGGTCCAATGACGCCAGGGACGGGACTTCTGCCGGCCGATGTTGCGGCGCACGCGCGCGTAGATCCTCCACGCGATGAGGGGAACGACGACGTAGACCACGGGAGAGGGTGGGTTCATGGCGGCGCGGAGGCGGGTTGTATGATTGTTGCATGACCGGCGAAAAGAAAGATCGCGGCCTCGAGCGGGGACTCACGAGCTACGGCGACCGCGCGTTCTCGCTCTACCTGAGGAAGGCCTTCATCAAGGGCGCGGGCTACTCCGACGATGCGCTCGACCGGCCGGTGGTGGGCATCGCAGCGACCGCAAGCGGGTTCAACCCCTGCCACGGCAACGCTCCGCAGCTGCTCGAGGCGGTGCGGCGCGGCGTGATGCTCGCGGGCGGGCTGCCGATCGAGTTCCCCACCATCTCGATCCACGAGAGCTTCGCCCACCCCACCTCGATGTACCTGCGCAACCTCATGTCCATGGACACCGAGGAGATGATCCGCGCGCAGCCCATGGACGCCGTGGTGCTCGTGGGCGGCTGCGACAAGACGGTGCCCGCGCAACTGATGGGCGCGGCTTCCGCGAACGTTCCGTGCGTGCAGCTGGTCACCGGCTCGATGTTGACCGGCTCCCACCGCTTCGAGCGCGTGGGGGCATGCACTGATTGCCGGCGCTACTGGGCGCGCTACCGTGCCGGGGAGATCGACGGCGAAGAGATCGCGCGAGTGAACGACCGGCTCGTGGCCTCCGTGGGCACCTGCTCGGTGATGGGCACGGCGAGCACCATGGCGTGCATCGCCGAAGCGCTCGGGATCAGCGTGCCCGGAGGCGCGTCCCCCCCCGCGGTCACCGCCGATCGCATGCGCGTGGCCGAGCGCACGGGCACCGTCGCGGTGGCCATCGCGCGCTCGAATCTCACGCCCGATCGCATCCTCACCGCGCACGCGTTCGACAACGCGCTGCGCGTGCTGCTCGCCATCGGGGGCTCCACCAACGCGGTGATCCATCTGACCGCCATCGCCGGTCGCCTCGGGATTCCCGTCGACCTCGCGCGCCTCGACGCGCTGGGCCGGGAGACGCCGGTGCTCGTGGACCTGAAGCCCTCCGGGAGCCACTACATGGAAGACCTGCACCGCGCCGGCGGACTCGTGGCGGTGCTGCGGGAATTGAAGCCGCTCCTGCACCTGGAAGCGCTCACCGTGACGGGGCGCACGCTGGGCGAAGAGATCGAGGCGGCCGGCCCGGGCTTTGCCCAGGACGTGGTGCGGCCGCTCGCCAACCCGATCTATCCCGAGGGCGGCATCGCGGTGCTGCGGGGAAATTTGGCGCCGGGGGGGGCGATCATCAAGCAGTCGGCCGCCGACGCGAAGCTCATGCGGCAGGAGGGGCGCGCGGTGGTATTCGAGGACGCCGAGGACCTCGCGGCGCGCATCGATTCCGACCACCTCGACGTGAAAGCCGACGACATCCTCGTGCTCAAGCGCATCGGACCCAAGGGAGCGCCAGGCATGCCCGAGGCGGGCTACCTGCCGATCCCGAAGAAGCTCGCGCGCGCCGGCGTGAAGGACATGGTGCGCATCTCCGACGGGCGCATGAGCGGGACGGCCGCGGGCACCGTCGTGCTG
>JAAOZZ010000052.1 GCA_012274175.1 Betaproteobacteria bacterium | reverse complement strand
TTCGCGCGCGCCTACTGGCACTGGTTCTTCCTGATCCTGCCCGCGCCGGTTCCCGAGCGCATGATCGGCAACGGGATCGACTGCATCCTGCCCGCCAAGATGGGCTCAGGCAGCGCTGGGCTGGCGCCTTTCGCCCCCGAGGCGTGGGCCGAGTACGTGCGCTGCTTCACGCCCGGCATGGTGCATGGGAGCTGCGAGGACTACCGGGCGAGCGCTTCGATCGACCTCGAGCACGACCGCGCCGACCGCGAAGCGGGCGTTCGCGTGCGCTGCCCGCTGCTGGCGCTCTGGGGCGCGCAAGGCGTGGTGGAGCGCTGCTTCCGGCCCCTCGACGAATGGCGCCGCGTGGCCGATGATGTGCGCGGGCTGGCGCTTCCCGCCGGCCATTACCTTCCCGAGGAAGTCCCGGACCTGGTGGTCGAGGAACTGGAGAAATTTTTTCAATGAAGCAGGAGAAGAAGCATCGCATCGCGGTGATCGCCGGCGACGGCATCGGCAAGGAAGTGCTGCCCGAAGGCCAGCGCGTGCTCGAGGCCGCGGGGCGCAAGTTCGGCTTCGCGCTCGCGTGGGACGAGAAGCCGTGGAGCTGCGAGTACTACCGGAAGCACGGCGCGATGATGCCCGAGGACGGCCTGGCGCAGATCCGCGGCCACGACGCGATCTACCTCGGCGCCGTGGGCTTCCCCGGCGTGCCCGACCACGTCTCGCTCTGGGGCCTGCTGATCCCGATCCGGCGCGAGTTCCAGCTCTACGTGAACCTGAGGCCCGTGCGGCTCATGCCCGGGGTCGCGAGCCCGCTCGCCGGCCGCAAGCCCGGGGACATCGATTTCTGGGTGGTGCGCGAGAACAACGAGGGCGAGTATTCGTCGATGGGCGGGCGCATGTACGCGGGCACCGAGCACGAGTTCGTGACCCAGCTCTCGGTGTTCTCCAAGCGCGGCACCGATCGCATCCTGCGCTTCGCCTTCGAGCTGGCGAAGACGCGCAAGAGGAAGCACGTGACTTCCGCCACGAAGTCCAACGGCATCGCGATCACCATGCCCTACTGGGACGAGCGCTTCAAGGCGATCGCGGCCGAGTACCCGGGCGTGAAGACCTCGCAGTACCACATCGACATCCTCACCGCGCACTTCGTGCAGCACCCGGACTGGTTCGACGTGGTGGTGGGCTCCAACCTCTTCGGCGACATCCTTTCGGACCTGGGCCCGGCGTGCACGGGGACCATCGGCATCGCGCCCTCGGCGAACCTGAACCCCGAGCGCGAGTTCCCTTCCTGCTTCGAGCCGGTGCACGGGAGCGCGCCGGACATCTACGGCAAAAGGATCGCCAATCCCATCGGCCAGATCTGGTCCGGCGCCATGATGCTCGAGCACCTCGGCCACCAGGACGCGGCCGACGCGATCGTGCGCGCGATCGAGGCGGTGCTGAAGGAGGGCCCGCGCACGCGCGACCTGGGCGGGACCGCGGGCACCGAGGAAGTCGGCAAGGCCATCGCGCAGGCCCTGTAGCGGCAGGGCAGGCGGCAAGCGGCACCACACACCAATAAACCGCAACCGGAGGAGTCAACGCATCATGAAGATCGGCCACCCGAAGAATTTCTGGGGCGGAATGCTGTTCGCCGCCCTCGGATTGATGTTCGCCGTCATCGCGCGCGGCGTGACTCTGGGAGACACCACGCTGCTCGAGGGCTACACGATGGGCACTCCCGCGCGCATGGGCCCCGGATTCTTCCCGTTCTGGCTCGGCGTCCTCCTGGTGGCGCTGGGCGCGGCCATCTCGGCGGTGGGCCTGCGCGCGGGCCGCGGCGAGCACGGGGCGCTCGAGCGCTTCCACTGGAAGCAGCTCGCGGTGGTGCTGGGATCCATCGTGCTCTTCGGGGTGCTGCTCAAGTGGACCGGCATGCTGGTCGCGGGAATGGTGCTGATCGTGGGCGCGAGCCTCGGCAGCCACGAGTTCAGCCTGCGCAAGGCCCTGGCGCTCGGCGGCTTCCTCGTGACCTTCTGCGCGCTGGTCTTCGTGATCGGGCTGAAGCTGCCGATCCCGCTCTGCCCCGACATCGATGCGCTGCAGGCCTACGGCCTGTGCCGCGCGTAGGCGAGCCCATGGAGATCCTGAACAACCTCGCGTTCGGCTTCAGCATCGCGCTCACCTGGCACAACATGCTGTATTGCCTCGTCGGCTGCCTGCTGGGAACGCTGATCGGCGTGCTTCCCGGCATCGGGCCGGTGGCCACCATCGCCATGCTGCTCCCGGCGACCTTCGCGCTGCATCCGGTGTCCGCGCTCATCATGCTGGCGGGCATCTACTACGGGGCGCAGTACGGCGGATCCACGACGGCGATCCTTGTGAACCTGCCCGGGGAGGTCTCCTCGGTGGTGACCTGCCTCGACGGCTACCAGATGGCGCGCAAGGGCCAGGCGGGCAAGGCGCTGGGCATCGCCGCCCTGGCCTCGTTCTTCGCCGGCTCGGTCGCCACGGTGCTCATCGCCGCGTTCGCCCCGCCGCTCGCGGACCTCGCGCTCAAGT
>JAAOZZ010000384.1 GCA_012274175.1 Betaproteobacteria bacterium | reverse complement strand
GCCGCGCGCCACCGGTTGCGGATCGCCGAGCGCCTGCGCGACGCGCGCGACGTGGACTTCGCGATCCGCTGGGGTTTCGGATGGGCCCGCGGACCCTTCGAGCTGTGGCAGGCGGCTGGATGGCAGCAGGTCGCGAAGTGGATCGCCGAGGACATCGCCGCCGGCAAGACCATGGCGAAGGCGCCGTTGCCCCAATGGGTGAGCGACGGGCGCCAGGGCGTGCATCGCCGGCACCGGCTGCGGCGGCACCGGGTCGCCCGCGGTGATGAACGGAATGAGGGCGCAGCGCCGGTCGCGGCGCAGCTTGTCGAAGGTGGCGGCGATGCGGCTCACGGGCACCCTCAGAGCTCGATCCCCGAGGCCTTGCCGACGGTGTGCATGTCCTTGGCGCCCCGGCCCGAGAGGTTCACCAGCAGGATACGGTCGCGTCCCATCGTCGGGGCGAGCTTCATCGCGTACGCGAGCGCGTGGCTCGATTCGAGGGCGGGAATGATGCCCTCCATCCGGCACAGCGCATGGAAGGCCGCGAGCGCCTCCTCGTCGGTGACCGCCACATACTGCGCGCGCCCGGTGTCCTTGAGCCACGCGTGCTCCGGTCCCACGCCCGGATAGTCGAGGCCGGCGGAGATCGAATGGGTCTCCTGGATCTGGCCGTTCGCGTCCTGCATGAGGTAGGTGCGATTGCCGTGCAGCACCCCCGGTACGCCGGCAGAAAGCGACGCCGCGTGCTTGCCGGTCTCCAGGCCCAGCCCGCCCGCCTCCACGCCGATCAGCTTCACTTCCTCGTGGGGAATGTAGGCGTGGAAGATGCCCATCGCGTTCGATCCGCCGCCCACGCAGGCGAGGATCGCGTCGGGCTGCCGGCCGATCATCGCCGGCACCTGCACGAGGCATTCCTTGCCGACGATGGAATTGAAGTCGCGCACCATCATCGGGTACGGATGGGGACCGGCGACGGTGCCGATGATGTAGAACGTGTCCTCGACGTGGGTGACCCAGTCGCGCATCGCCTCGTTCAGCGCGTCCTTGAGCGTGCGCGAGCCGCTTTCCACGGGAACGACCTTCGCGCCCAGCAGCTTCATCCGGTACACGTTCTGCGCCTGGCGCTGCACGTCCTCCGTGCCCATGTACACCACGCATTCCATGCCGTAGCGGGCCGCCACCGTGGCGGTGGCCACCCCGTGCTGCCCCGCGCCCGTTTCCGCGATCACCCGCGGCTTGCCCATGCGCCGGGCGAGCAGCGCCTGGCCCACGGTGTTGTTCACCTTGTGGGCGCCGGTGTGGTTCAGGTCCTCGCGCTTGAGGTAGATCTGCGCCCCGGCCAGGTGCTCCGAGAGCCGCTTCGCGTGGTACACGGGGCTCGGGCGCCCGACGAAATGCTCGAGATCCCACGCGAGCTCCTTCTGGAACCCGGGATCTTCCCGGCATTCGCTATAGGCGAGCGTGAGCTCGTCCAGGGCGGCGCGCAGCGTCTCGGCCACGAATACGCCGCCATAGGGGCCGAAGTGGCCCTGCGCGTCCGGAAGCGAATACCGCGCCCAGTCAGGCGGATTGCCCTGCATCTTCACGTTGCACGCTCCGAATGAATTCGACGATCTTCCGCGGATCCTTGACGCCGCGGCTCGCTTCGACACCGCTCGACACGTCCACGGCCCAGGGCCCGACTTCGCGCACCGCGCGGCCGACGTTGGCCGCCGTGAGGCCACCGGAGAGGATGAGGGGGATCGGGAGGCCGCGGGGAATGGCTGCCCAATCGAAGGTGAGTCCGGTGCCCCCCGGCTCGCCGGGCGCATAGGCGTCGAGAAGCAGCGCCTTCGCCCGGAAAAACCGTCGTGCGTATTCTACCAAATCGGTGCCCTTCTCCATGCGCACCGCCCTCACGAACGGAACGCCGAAGCGCTCGCAGAATTCGGGGGTCTCCGCGCCGTGGAATTGGAGCAGGTCGAGGCGCACCCGGGCGAGCACCTCGCGCACCTCGCCCTCCGCGGCGTCCACGAAGAGCCCCACCGCGGCCACGAAGGGCGGAAGTGCGGCGGCGATGGCCGCGGCCTCGGGAATGCCCACGGCGCGGGAGCTGGGCCGATGGAAGACGACTCCCACCGCGTCGGCGCCCGCTTCGGCCGCGAGACGGGCGTGCTCCGGTTCGCGAAGGCCGCAGATCTTGATGCGGGTACGTTTGCCCGTCATCGCGATTCCCCGTCGAGGAGCGGATGGCACCGGAATGCCGGCAGGCGAAATGCCGGATCATACTCGACGCCCGCAAGGTACAGCCCGTCCGGCGCGAACGTGGGTGCCGCCGTCCGCCGGTCCCGCGTCGCGAGCACTTCGGCGCGCCACGGCGCGGGCTGCTTTCCGGCGCCCACCTGGACCAGCGCTCCCACCATGTTGCGGATCATGCGATGGAGGAACGCGTTGGCGCGAAACGTGAACCGCACGAGGCTTCCCGAGCGCTCCACGCGCGCGGCCATGAGATGGCGCACCGGCGACTTCGCCTGGCATTGGGAATCGCGGAACGCGCTGAAGTCGTGCTCCCCCAGCAATAGCCGCGCCGCTTCGTCCATGGCCTGGTGCTCGAGGGGCCGGTGGTACCAGCCCACGCGGCCCCTGAGAATCGCGGGCGCGACGGGGGCGTCGAGCAGCAGGTAGCGATAGGTGCGAGATCGGGCGCTATAGCGGGCGTGGAACTCGTCGCCCACGGCGCACGCCCAGAGCACGCGCGCGCCCGGATGCAGGAAGGAATTGGTTCCGCGGATCCAGGACCCCGGCTCGCGCGATACGGGCGAGTCGAGGTGGACGACCTGGGCCGTCGCATGCACTCCCGCGTCCGTGCGTCCCGCCGCGATGACCTCGATCGGAACATCGGCGAAACGGGAAAGCGCCTGCTCCACGTGGTCCTGCACGCCGCAGCCACCCGGCTGGGTCTGCCATCCGCAGAAGGCGGCGCCGTCGTACTCCAGGCCCAGGGCGATGCGCAGGAATCAGAGCGAGGCGATGAGCTTCTTCGCCTCTTCCTTCTGCGCCGAGGAGCCTTCCTTGGCCACCTCGTGCAGGATTTCCCGGGCGCCGTCCTTGTCGCCGATCTCGAGGTACGCCTTGGCGAGCTCGAGCTTCGTGCCCACGGCCTCCGCGCTTGCCTGGGAAGCCGGAGCGTCGAGGCTCAGGTCCGCAAGGTCGTGGGAGCCGCCGCTTGCAGCGGGCGCGGCCGCGGGCTTGGAACCCGGAAAGTCGAGGCCGGACAGATCGAAATCGAAGGCGGGCTTCTCGTCCTTCGCCTCCGCGGACACATCCATGTGCTGCACGGCCGACGCCGAGGGCGCGAGGTCGAAGTCCAATGCCGGCGGCGCTTCCGTCGCGAGGTCGGGCACGGGAGTTTCCGACTTGTTCGCATCGAGGTCGAGGTCGAAGCTGGGCGCGGGCGCTGCCGCGGATGCACCGCCGGCGCTCGAGCTGGTATCCAGGTCGAAATCGAGATCGGGCTTCGGCGGCGCGGCCGGCGCGGCGGCAGGAGCCATCGCCGTGTACGTCGCCGTTCCGCTCGCGGCCGCGACATAGAGCGGGTTCGTGGGATCGATCTGGGCGCCCATGGCGGCGGCCTTCTGCCACAGGGGATGGCTTTCGCCCACCGCGGTGCGCAGCTCCTTCGCCACGG
>JAAOZZ010000383.1 GCA_012274175.1 Betaproteobacteria bacterium | reverse complement strand
GCACTTCCATCGTCGCCTTGTCGCTTTCGAGCGTGACGAGGGAATCCTCCTTGGCCACGCTGTCGCCCGGTTTCACCAGCACCTCGATCACCGGCACGTCCTTGAAGTCGCCGATGTCGGGGACCTTGATCTCGATCGCGGCCATGGCGGCGTCCTAGAGCAGGCCCCGGCGCAGGTCGGCGATGACCTGTGCGAGGTAGGTGGTGAAGCGCGCGGCCTGGGCGCCGTCGATCACGCGATGGTCGTAGGAAAGCGAGAGCGGCATCATGAGGCGCGGCGCGAACTCCTTGCCGTTCCACACCGGCCTCATTGCCGCCTTCGACACGCCGAGGATGGCGACCTCGGGCGCGTTGATGATGGGGGTGAATGCCGTGCCGCCGATGCCGCCCAGGGACGAGATGGAGAACGTGCCGCCCTGCATCTCGGCGGGTCCCAGCTTGCCATCCCGCGCCCGGGCGGCGAGCTCCGCGGTTTCCCGGGCGATGTCCACGATGCCCTTCTGGTCGGCATTGCGGATCACCGGGACCACGAGCCCGTTGGGCGTATCGGCGGCGAACCCGATGTGCCAGTACTGCTTCACGACCAGGTTGTCGCCGTCGAGGGAGCTGTTGAACGCGGGGAATTTCCTGAGTGCCGCGACCACCGCCTTCACCAGGAAGGCGAGCGGCGTCACCTTCACGCCCGACTTGGCGTTCTCCTCGTTCACGCGCTGCCGGAATGCCTCGAGCTCGGTGATGTCGGCCTCGTCGACCTGGGTGACGTGCGGGATCATCACCCAATTGCGCGCGAGCGCCGGTCCCGAGATCTTCTGGATGCGCGAGCGCGGCTGGATCTCGACAGGTCCGAACTTCGCGAAATCCACCTTGGGCCACGCCGGCAGCCCCAGCTCGCCCAGTCCCGCGCCTCCCCCGGGGGCGGAAGCGCCCTGCGCGACCGCCTGCTTCACGAAGCCCTGGATGTCTTCCTTGAGGATGCGTGCCTTCGGCCCCGAGCCCTTCACTCGCGCCACGTCGACTCCCAGCTCGCGTGCGAACCTGCGCACGCCCGGGCTCGCGTGGGCGGGGCTCACGCCGTCGGACCGATCCGGTAGCGAAGCCGCGGGCTCGGGGCGCACGGCTATCGCGGCGGCGGCCGGCAAGGCCTTCGCAGTTTGCGCCGTCGCGGCGGGTTGCGCCTTGGCGGGCTCCGAGGCGCCGCCATCGAGCAGCGCGATCAGGCTGCCCTCGCTCACCTTGTCGCCCACCTTCACGCGCAGCTCCTTCACCGTTCCCGCAGAGGGCGCCGGAACCTCCATCGTGGCCTTGTCGCTTTCGAGGGTGATGAGCGAGTCTTCCTTCTTCACGGAGTCTCCCGGCTTCACCAGGATCTCGATGACGGGCACGTCCTTGAAGTCCCCGATGTCGGGAACCTTGACCTCGATTGCGGCCAACGTCTTCTCCTTGTTCGTTGTTCTTCGGCGGGCGCGCTTCAAACGCTCCAGGGAGCGGGCTTCTCGGGATCGATGCCGTATTTCCTGAGCGCCTCGGCGGCCTTCGCCATCGGCAGCTCGCCGTCCTGCGCGAGCGCGCGCAGCGCCGCGACCGCGACGTAGTGGCGATTCACCTCGAAGAAGCGGCGCAGGTTCTCGCGGGAATCGCTGCGGCCGAAGCCGTCGGTGCCCAGCACCGAGTAGCGGCGCGGAACGAACTCGCGGATCTGGTCGGCGAAGGTCCGGATGTAGTCGGTGGAGGCGATCACGGGCCCCTTGGTCGCGGCGAGGCACTGCTCCACGTAGGGCACGCGCGGCTTTTCCGCCGGGTGCAGCAGGTTCCAGCGCGCGCATTCCATTCCGTCGCGCCGCAGCTGGGTGAAGCTGGGACAGCTCCATACGTCGGCCGCCACGCCCCAGTCGCCCTTCAGCAATTCGGCGGCCGCCATCACCTCGCGCAGGATGGTGCCGCTGCCCATGAGCTGCACGCGCGGCCCCTTGGCGGCGCCCGCGTCGGAGAGCCTGTACATCCCCTTGAGGATGCCCTCGCGCGCGCCGTCGGGAAGCGCCGGGTGCGGGTAGTTCTCGTTCATGAGGGTGATGTAGTAGAAGGCGTCCTCCTGCTCCTGGACCATCCTGCGCAGCCCGTCCTGGACGATCACGGCGACCTCGTAGCCGAAGGTCGGGTCGTAGGACACGCAGTTCGGGATCACGGATGCCAGGACGTGGCTGTGCCCGTCCTCGTGCTGCAGGCCTTCGCCGTTCAAGGTCGTGCGGCCCGCGGTGCCCCCGAGGAGGAAGCCGCGCGCGCGGATGTCGCCCGAGGCCCACACGAGGTCGCCGGTGCGCTGCAGGCCGAACATCGAATAGAAGATGTAGAACGGGATCATCGGCACGTCGTTGTTCGAGTACGACGTGGCCGCCGCCATCCACGAGCACATCGCGCCCGGCTCGTTGATGCCCTCCTGGAGGATCTGGCCGTTCTTGTCCTCCTTGTAGAACATCAGCTGGTCGCTGTCCTCCGGCTCGTACAGCTGGCCCACGGACGAATAGATGCCCAGCTGGCGGAAGAGCCCCTCCATGCCGAAGGTGCGCGACTCGTCGGGGACGATGGGCACGACGTTGCGCCCGACGTTCTTGTCCTTCACGAGGATCGAGAGCATGCGCACGAAAGCCATCGTGGTGGAGATCTCGCGGCCCTCGGCGGTCGCCTCGAGCAG
>JAAOZZ010000382.1 GCA_012274175.1 Betaproteobacteria bacterium | reverse complement strand
GGACGCGACCGTGATCTACGGCAGCGTGATCGACGAGGCGATCGGGGATGCGCTGCGGGTGACCATCGTCGCCACCGGGCTGGGTGGGGCGGCCGCGCAGCGCCAGCCGATGATGCAGATGGTCCCGCGCACGGGCACCGACGACGGGAGCGCCGGAGTGAACTACGAGGAGCTCGACCAGCCCACGGCGATCCGCCGGCGGCGTGACGTGACCATCGAGGCGATGCGGCATTCGGGGGTCGACATGCTCGACATCCCGGCGTTCCTGCGCAAGCAGGCGGACTAGCCGCGGCGCTCCCGGCAAGCCGGGAGCCTGCCGGGATTCCCGCGTGCGCGGGAACCACGGCTTGCGTCCGCGTGCGTGCGGTGTTGCATCGCTTCGCGGCGATGCCGGCGCGTCTCCCGCCGGCCTCTCCGGATGCACCTTGGGCGGGCCCTTCCGGGCCCGCTTTTTCATTCCGCTGGCCTCGCGTGTAAGGCTATGATAGAATTGACGAAATGTTACGCCAGCGAACCCTCAAATCCGCCATCCGCGCCACCGGCGTGGGCCTGCACACCGGGCTCAAGGTGACGATGGTGCTGCGGCCCGCGCCGATCGACTCCGGCATCGTCTTCTGCCGCACGGACTTGCCGGGCAGCCCCGCGATTCCGGCGCGCGCGCTCAACGTAAGCAACACCACGATGGCCACGGTGATCGAGAAGGACGGCGCGCGGGTCTCCACCGTCGAGCACCTGATGTCGGCGTTCGCGGGCCTGGGCATCGACAACGCCTACGTCGACGTCTCGGGCGAAGAAGTGCCGATCATGGACGGCAGCGCCGGGACCTTCGTGTTCCTGATCCAGTCGGCGGGCCTGGAGGAGCAAGCGGCGGTGAAGCGCTACGTGCGCGTGCTGAAGACGGTCGAGCTCGAGCAGGGCGACAAGAAAGTGCGCCTCGAGCCGTTCAACGGCTTCAAGATCGGCTTCTCGATCGAGTTCAGCCACCCCGTGTTCGACGCGACGCGCTCGCAGGTGGAAGTGGATTTCGCGCAGGTGTCCTTCGTGCGCGACGTGTCCCGGGCCCGGACCTTCGGCTTCACCCAGGAAGTCGAGATGATGCGCGCCAAGGGGCTGGGCCGCGGCGGCTCCCTCGACAACGCGATCGTGGTCGACGATTTTCGCGTGCTCAACGCCGACGGCCTGCGCATGGACGACGAGTTCGTGATGCACAAGACGCTCGACGCCGTGGGGGACCTTTACCTGCTGGGCCATCCCCTCATTGGCGCCTTCTACGGCCACAAGTCCGGCCACGCGCTGAATAACCTGCTCCTGCGCAAGCTCATCGCCGATGCCGAGGCGTGGGAAGAAGTCACGTTCGACCGCATCGAGGCCGTGCCCCTCGCCTTCGCCAACCTGCAGCTGCAGCCCCAGTAGGAAGCCGCGTCACCCGGCCTTGGGCTTGGGGCGCTGCGCGCTCATGCGCTCGAGCGCCTCCTTGAGCGGGGAGTCGGAAAGGCCCCGGGCCACGGCGCCCAGCTTGTCGCGCGGAAGCGCTTCCCGGGGGATGACCGGACGCGGCCGCGGCCGGGCCTCGACTTGAACTTCGACTCGTATTGAATTAAGCTCCTGATCCTCCGAGTGTTTCGAGGATTTTCGCGCCCTTCCGCGCAATCCCTCGAGCAGCCGGGGCGCGAGTTGCCGGAGGGCCGCCGCAACGACCCCGCTGGCCGCGCAAATAACGATAGTCGTTCCATCAATGGCGCATACCCGGCTTGCCTCGGCAAGTTGCCCGGGTGCGAGAGTCCGATAGCGCCGCTGAAGGCGCTTGATATGTTCGAGCCGTTCGGCGAGCGGCTTTACCTCGGCGTTGTCGCCGAGGAGCTTTGCGATGGATTCGGAAGCCATGATGGGGAACGGAGGCAAAGGGTGAACATTATTCTCGTTTCGGACAGTCTCGCGAAAAGCCGCGCGGTCACGCTTTCGCAGACGCAGGTGTTCCTCATTGCGCTGGGGATCCTATTGTCCGGCTTCATGCTGGCGACCGCCACCTACGTGGTCACCATGAAGTTCGCCGTGGACCTGCGCAACCCCTACCTGCGCTCGCTGCTCGCCTCGCTGCACGAGGACGACATGAAGCGCTCCGAGACGCAAATGAACGAGAACCTGGGGGCGCTCGCCGCGAAGGTGGGCGAGCTGCAGGCGCGCATCCTGCAGCTCGATGCCTTCGGCGAGCGGCTGGCGAAGGCCGCCGGCATCAAGACCGGCGAGATCCGCTTCGACGAGAAGCCCGGCCAGGGCGGCCCCCTCGTCGCCACCGGCCACGATTTCTCGGTGCCGGAAGTGCAGCAGATGCTCGACGACATGTCTCGGGTGCTCGAGGACCGCAGCGACAAGCTGGGCGTGCTCGATTCCTTCCTGATGGACGACCGCCTCGCGCGCAAGACGATCCCCACCACCATGCCGGTGAGGGGAGGCTACTACTCGTCCAACTACGGCTACCGGATCGATCCGATCACCGGCCATCCCGGGTTCCACACGGGCGTGGACATCATCGCGTCCCCGGGCACGCCGGTCATGGCGGCCGCGGGCGGCGTGGTGTCGGCCAATACCTACAATTCCGAGTACGGCAACATGGTCGACGTCAACCACGACAACGGGCTCACGTCGCGCTACGCGCACCTTTCCAAGAGCCTGGTGAAGGTGGGCGACGTGGTGATGAAGGGACAGGTCATCGCCCTGGTGGGCAGCACCGGCAGGGTCACCGGGCCCCACCTGCACTTCGAGGTGCGCGAGAACGGTATCCCGTTGAACCCGAACAAGTTCCTGGCGATGGGCAAGAAGGACCTGCTGATCAACGCCTCCGTCGCGCATTGACGGAGCCGCCGCCCTCGGCTTGCGATCGCGCGGGCCGGCCCCATCTCCCTTATAATTGACGGCTGCCGGCCCTTTGCTCGGGCCGGCTTTCGCGTTTCCCACTCCCCTTCCCGTGCTCAACACCGCTCTCAAGGCCATCTTCGGCAGCCGCAACGACCGACTCCTCAAGCAATACCGGAAGACCGTCGAGTCCGTCAACGCGCTCGAGCCGTCGATGCGCAAGCTCTCCGATGCCGAGCTCGCCGCGAAGACGCCGGAGCTCAGGCAGAAGATCGCCGGCGGGGCGGCGCTCGATTCGATCCTGCCCGAGGCCTTCGCGGTGGTGCGCGAGGCGAGCGTGCGCGTGCTGGGCATGCGCCACTTCGACGTCCAGCTCGTGGGCGGCGTCGCCCTGCACCAGGGCAAGATCGCGGAGATGCGCACCGGCGAGGGCAAGACGCTGGTGGCGACGCTCCCGTCGTACCTGAACGCCCTCGAGGGCAAGGGCGTGCACGTGGTGACGGTGAACGATTACCTCGCCCGGCGCGACGCGGAATGGATGGGACGCATCCACCGCTTCCTGGGCCTCACGGTGGGCGTGGTAGTTCCGCAGATGGACCCGGCCGAGAAGCAGGCGTCCTACCGCTCCGACATCACCTACGGCACGAACAACGAGTTCGGCTTCGACTACCTGCGCGACAACATGGCCACCCAGGTGGCCGACCGCTTCCAGCGCGGGCTGCACTACGCGATCGTGGACGAGGTGGACTCGATCCTGATCGACGAGGCGCGCACGCCGCTCATCATCTCCGGCCAGGCGGAGGATTCCACCGAGCTCTACCGGCGCATCGACCAGCTGGTGCCCCAGCTCACCAAGCAGGAGGACGAGAAGGGCCCCGGCGACTACTTCGTCGACCTCAAGATGCACACGGTCACGCTCTCCGAGGAAGGCCACGAGCACGCCGAGGAGATCATGACGAAGGCGGGGCTGCTGCCCGCGGGCGCCAGCCTCTACGATCCCGCCAACATCGTGCTCATGCACCACATGTACGCGGGCATCCGGGCCCACGCCCTCTACCACCGCGACCAGCACTACGTGGTGCAGAACGACGAGGTGGTCATCGTCGACGAGTTCACGGGCCGCATGATGCAGGGGCGGCGCTGGTCCGACGGCCTGCACCAGGCGGTCGAGGCCAAGGAGAACGTCTCGATCAAGAACGAGAGCCAGACCCTCGCCTCGATCACGTTCCAGAACTACTTCCGCCTCTACAAGAAGCTCGCCGGCATGACCGGCACCGCCGATACCGAGGCGTTCGAGTTCTCCACGATCTACAACCTCGAGACGGTCCTCATTCCCACCCACCGCCCGATGGTGCGCAAGGACCGCAACGACCAGGTCTTCATCACCGCGAAGGAGAAGTACCAGGCGATCATCAACGACGTGAAGGACTGCTACGCGCGCGGC
>JAAOZZ010000381.1 GCA_012274175.1 Betaproteobacteria bacterium | reverse complement strand
TCATAGCGCGGCACGTGAAGCCGGGCGTGGCGGTGATAAACGCCGGCGACGGCCGCCACGCGCATCCGACCCAGGGGCTGCTCGACATGTACACGATCCGCCACTACAAGAAGGATTTCTCCGCGCTCACGGTCGCGATCGTGGGCGACGTGCTGCATTCCCGTGTCGCGCGCTCCCAGATCCACGCCCTGAAGACCCTCGGCGTGCCGGAAGTGCGCGTGGTGGGTCCCCGGACGCTGCTGCCCGCGGCCGTCGAGCGCATGGGCGTGCGCGTCTGCACCGACATGGCGCAGGGCATCAGCGGCTGCGACGTGGTCATCATGCTGCGGCTGCAGAACGAGCGCATGGACGGCGCGCTGCTCCCCTCGGCGGGCGAATTCTTCAAGTGCTACGGCCTTACCGCGGCGAAGCTCGCGCTCGCGAAGCCCGATGCGATCGTGATGCATCCGGGGCCCATGAATCGCGGCGTGGAGATCGACTCTCCGGTGGCCGACGGGCGCCAAAGCGTGATCCTTCCCCAGGTGACCTTCGGGATCGCGGTGCGCATGGCGGTGATGTCGATGCTGGGCTCGCCCCCATGAAGGTCGAGATCCGCAACGCCCGCGTGGTCGATCCCGCGACCGGGCTCGACCGGACCGCGTCGATCGCGATCGCGCAAGGACGCATTGTCGCGGTGGGCAAGGTGCCCGACGGATGGCGCGCCGACGAGACCATCGAGGCGCAGGGCCTGGTGGCCTGCCCGGGGCTGGTCGACGTCTCGGCGCGGCTGCGCGAGCCCGGCTACGAATACAAGGCGACGCTCGAATCGGAATTGCGCGCGGCCCTCGCCGGCGGCGTGACCACGCTCGCGTGCCCGCCGGACACCGACCCTCCCCTCGACGAGCCGGGGCTGGTGGAAATGCTCACGCGCCGCGCGGCGAGCCTCGACATGGCGCGGGTCTGTCCCCTGGGCGCGCTCACCCTGGGGCTGCGCGGCGAGAGGCTCGCGGAGATGGCGGAGCTCGCCGAGGCGGGCTGCGTGGGCTTCTTCCAGGGCAACGCGCCCCTGCCGGATTCCGCGATGCTGCTCCAGGCGATGCGCTACGCGGCGACCTTCGGGTTCACGGTATGGCTGCGGCCGGAGGATGCCCATCTCGCCGGGGCGGGCGTGGCCCACGAGGGCGAGGTGGCCACGCGGCTGGGGCTCGCGTCCATCCCGACGATCGCCGAGACGGTGGCCCTGCGCACCATCATCGAGCTCATGGCGGAAACCGGCGCGCGCGTGCACGTCGCGCGCTTGTCGAGCGCGGCTGGCGCGGCCCTCGTCGCGCAGGCCAAGGCGGCGGGCGCCCCGATCACCTGCGACGTCGCGGTGAGCCATCTGCACCTGTGCGACCGCGACATCGGCGACTTCAACGCGCAGTGCAGGCTCGTGCCGCCGCTGCGCGATCCGTCGGACCGTGCCGGACTGCGGCGCTCGCTTGCCGACGGCACCATCGACGCGGTGTGCTCCGATCACTCTCCCGTCGACGACGACGCGAAGCTCGTGCCGTTCGCCGAAGCGCAGCCCGGCGCGACCGGGCTCGAACTCCTCCTCCCCCTCACGCTCCAATGGGGACGGGAGACGGGGCTGGACCTCGCCGCCACCCTCTTGCCGGTGACTTCCCGCGCGGCGCAGGTGCTGGGGGTGCAGGCCGGGACCCTGGCAGTGGGCGCCCTGGCCGACGTGTGCCTCTTCGACCCCCTGAAGCCCTGGGTGGTGCGGCCCGAAGCGCTCGTGAGCCAGGGCCGGAACACGCCGTTCGAAGGCCTCGAGCTCGTCGGGCGGGTGGTGCGCACGATCGTCGGCGGGCGCACCGTTTACGGCGCCTGACCCGATCGCCCAACGTGCCGCTTCGCTTCCGGGACCTCCCATGACGAACCCCCTCCTCGACTTTTCGCAGCTGCCCCGTTTCTCGCAGATACGCGCCGAGCATGTCGTGCCGGCGGTCGAGCAGCTCGTCGCCGAGGGCCGGGCCGCGATCGAGCGCATTGCCGTGCAGGACGCGAAGCCCACATGGGAGAACTTCGTCGAGCCCCTCGACGACGCCAACGAGCGGCTCGCGCGCGCCTGGGCGCAGGTGGTGCACCTCAACGCGGTGGTCAACTCGCCGGCCCTGCGCGAGGCCTACAACGAGGCGTTGCCGCGGGTCACCCAGTACTTCGCCGAGCAGGGACAGGACCAGCGGCTGCACGCGGGGTTCAAGGCGCTCAAGGCGGCGGACGAATTCGCGGGGTACGCGCCCGCCCGCAGGCGCCACGTCGACAACGAGTTGCGCGACTTCCGGCTCGGGGGCGCGGAGCTGCCGCCGCCGGCGAAGGCGCGCTTCCTCGAGGTGCAGGAAGAGCTCGCGCGCCTGGGCTCGCGCTTCCAGGACAACCTGCTCGACGCGACCAACGACTTCGGTCTGCACGTGACGGACCGTGCGGAGCTCTCCGGCATCCCGGAGGACGTGCTGGAGACGGCGCTCGAGGCCGCGCGCAAGGAAGGGCGCGACGGCTGGAAGCTCACGCTGCACATGCCCTGCTACCTGCCGGTGATGCAGTACGCCGACCATCATGGCCTGCGGGAGCGGATGTACCGCGCCTATACCACGCGCGCATCGGAGTCCGGACGCGCGGAATGGGACAACAGCGGCAACATCGCGCGCATCCTGCAATTGCGCCGCGAGGCGGCCGGACTGCTCGGATACCGCTCGTACGCCGAGGTGTCGCTTGCCACGAAGATGGCCGGCTCCGCGCGCGAAGTGCTCGATTTCCTCGAGGACCTCGCGCGCAGGGCGCGGCCTTTCGCCCAACGGGACATGGAGGAGCTGCGCGAGTTCGCCCGCTCGGAGCTCAACGTGGCCGAGGTGCGAGCCCCCGACGTCGCGTACGTGAGCGAGAAGCTGCGCCAGCGGCGCTACGCGTTCTCCGACCAGGAGGTGAAGCGCTACTTCCCGGAAGACGAGGTGCTCGCGGGCATGTTCCGCCTCGTGGAGACGCTCTACGGCCTGACGATCCGCGCGGCGCAAGCCGAGACCTGGCACCCGTCGGTGCGCTTCTACGAGATCACCGACGCCTCGGGCGCCCGGGTGGGCCAGTTCTACCTCGACTTGTACGCGCGCGAGGCCAAGCGCGGCGGAGCGTGGATGGACGACGCGATCAATCGCCGCCGCATCGGGCGTCGCGTGCAGACACCCGTGGCGTTCCTCACCTGCAACTTCTCCTCCCCGACGCCCGGCAAGCCGGCCCTGTTCACCCACGGCGAGGTGAGCACGCTCTTCCACGAGTTCGGCCACGGGCTGCACCAGCTCCTCACCCAGGTGGACGAGCTCGGAGTGGCCGGCATCAACGGGGTCGAGTGGGACGCGGTCGAGCTGCCCAGCCAGTTCATGGAGAATTTCTGCTGGGAATGGGACGTCGTCGCGTCCATGACCCGCCATGCCGAGACCGGCGAGCGCATCCCGCGCGCTCTCTTCGACCGGCTGCTGGCGGCGAAGAATTTCCAGAGCGGCATCCAGTTCGTGCGCCAGCTCGAATTCGCGCTCTTCGACATGCGGCTGCATGAGGGCGATCCGCAGGCCCTCGACGTGATGGCGCTGCTCGAAGCGGTGCGTGCCCGGGTGGCGGTGTACCCCGTGCCGGAATACAACCGCTTCCCCCACCAGTTCTCGCACATCTTCGCCGGCGGCTACGCCGCGGGGTACTACAGCTACAAGTGGGCGGAGGTGCTTTCCTCAGACGCCTACGGGGCGTTCGAGGAAGGCGGCGTGCTCAACCCCGAGATCGGCGCGCGGTTCCGCCGCGAGGTGCTCGCCGCGGGCGGCAGCCGTCCCGCGCTCGAGTCGTTCGTGGCCTTCCGCGGGCGCAAGCCGCAGATCGACGCGCTTCTGCGTCATAATGGAATGACCGCTGCGGCCTAGGGCGCCGGCGGCGCCCCCAGGCGACGAACAGCGCTTCGCGACAACGGGAGGTTCAAAACCCATGCAATCGCCGCTGATAGGTCGCGCCGTGCTCCTCGTGGCGCTCGCTGCATGCCTCGGCGCGTCCGCGCAGACCAATGTCTACCGGTGGGTGGACAAGCAGGGCAATGTCCATTTCTCCGACACGCCGCCGCCCGAAGAGGCCAAGAGCGTGAGCCAGAAGCGCATGGGCGGGGGATACGTCGACGAGTCCCAGCTCCCCTACGCGACCCAGCTCGCCGTGAAGCGCAACCCCGTCACGTTGTACACGGCCGACGACTGCGGCCCGCCGTGCGAGAACGCCCGCGACCTGCTCTCGAAGCGCGGCGTGCCGTTCCGCGAGCGCAATGCGCAGGCCAACCCGGCCGACGCGGAATCGCTTAGGAGCCTCGCCGGCACGCCCGAAGTCCCGTTCCTGCTCGTGGGTGAAGGCAAGCTCAAGGGCTTCGACGAGGACCGGTGGCAGGCGGCGCTGGACACGGCCGGCTATCCTCGCACGCGGCTGCCGGGGCAGCCTCCCGCCGCGCCGGCCCCGCCGGCCGCGGCCCCCGCAGAGCCCCCGACCGCCCGCTGATTCTCCGCGCGTGAAGATCGCGACCTGGAACGTCAACTCGCTCCGGGTGAGGCTCGCGCACCTGCTCGACTGGCTCGCGGCGAATGCCCCCGATGTGATCTGCCTGCAGGAAACCAAGTGTGAGGATGCAAGCTTCCCCCGCGAAGCGCTCGCGGCCGCCGGCTATCGCAGTGCCCACCACGGCCAGCGGGGCTACAACGGGGTGGCGATCCTTTCGCGATCCGAGTGCGCGGCCGTGTGCCGGGGAATCCCCGCGTTCGCCGACGAGCAAAGCCGCGTGATCGCCGCGGATCTGGGCGACGTGCGCGTGGCGAGCATCTACGTTCCCAACGGCCAGAGCGTGGGGTCGGAAAAGTACGCGTACAAGCTTCGCTGGCTCGAAGCGCTCGCGGGCTGGCTCGAGGCCGAGCTCGCGGCCCATCCGCGGCTCGCGGTGCTAGGGGATTTCAACGTGGCACCAGAGAGCCGCGACGTCCACGATCCCGCGGCATGGGAAGGCCAGGTGCTCTTCAGCGAGCCCGAGCGCGCCGCGCTGCGCAGGCTCTTCGAGCTCGGTCTCGCGGACGCCTTTCGCCTCTTCGAGCAGCCGGAAGCGTCGTTCACCTGGTGGGATTACCGCATGGGCGCCTTCCGTCGCAAGATGGGCCTGCGCATCGACCATGTGCTGCTGTCGAGCGTGCTCGCCGCCCGGTGCACTTCCTGCACCATCGACCCCGCCCCGCGCGGGCTCGAGCGGCCCTCGGACCATGCGCCCGTGGTCTGCGAGATCGCCCTCTAGATGAGCTCGACGCTCCCCCTTCCCGGCACCCGCGACGAGGAACGCCTCGCGCGCCTCGCGGGCTATGGCGTCCTCGACACGAGGGCGACGTTTCCCGCGCTCGACGAGATCGTGAAGCGCGCCCGGGACGTGGCGGGCTTCCCGATCGCGTGGATCTCGTTCCTCGAGGGCGATCGCGAACGCCTGCGCTCCCGTGCCGGCGTGGCCTACTCGGAGCTTGCCGGCGAGCAGTCCCTCGCGCGCTGCCTGGAAGGCGCGAACGAGGCGGTCTTCGTGGAGGACGCACGGCAATCGCGGTGGCGCGACCATCCGTTCGTCACGGGCGGGCCGCGCGCGCGCTTCCTCGGAATATTGCCCCTCGCGTGCGCCGACGGGCTGGTGGTGGGCACGCTCACGGTCATGGACCGGGTCGCGCGCTCCCTCGGCGCCCAGGAGCGCACCGCGCTCGCCAACCTCGCTTCCATCGTGATGGCGCGCCTGGAAGCGCAGCGCGAAACCGCGGCGCGCGAGGCGACGGGGACGCCGGTCGTGGCGCGCGATTCCGTCGTCCTCGCGACGCGGCTCGAACAGGAAACGCGCCGCCGCCAGGGCGCCGAGGCGAGCCTGGAGCGCGAGCGGCAGTTCCTCGAGGCGGTCCTCGACAGCTTCACCAGCGCTTTCTTCCTCGTGTCGGCCGAAGGGCGGCTCATGCGGTGGAACGCGAGCCTGTCGACGGCAATCGGCTACTCGGACGCCGAGATCGGCGCGATGCATCCGACGGACTTTGTTTCTCCCCACGACCGCTCCCAGGTGCGCTCCGCGATGCGCGAGGTGCTGGAGGAAGGCCGCCAGATCTCGATCGAGGCGGAGATCGTCGATCGCGCCGGCAACGTGCGGCCGTACGTGTTGAGCGGCCGGCCCCTGCGGTGGGGAGACGAGACCTGCATGATCGGCGTGGCGAGCGACGTCACGATGCGCAAGCGTACCGAGCGCCAGATGGCCCGCGCCAAGGAACGGCTGGACCTCGCGTTGTCGGGCTCGAGCCTCGCCATCTGGGACTGGGATCTCAAGAACAACAAGGTGTATTTCAACGAAAGCTGGTCCGCGCTCCTCGGCGGAGAGCCGCGGGAGTCGATGTTCTCCGGCGACGAGGTGGCGGCATGGAACCACGCCGAGGATCGCGAGGTGTTCTCGGTCGCGATGGGCAACGCGATCAAGGGCGTGAGCGACGTGATCGACTGCGAATACCGGGTGCCGAACGCCGCGCGCGACTGGATCTGGGTGCATTCCCGCGGGCAGGTCACGCAGCGCGATGCCGATGGGCGCGCGCTGCGCATGACGGGAACCTCCACCAACGTCACGAAGCGCAAGATGGCCGAGGAGCGCGCGGAGTACCTCGCCACCCGCGATGCCCTCACCGGGTTGCCCAACCGGGTGCTGCTGCACGACCGCCTCGAGCAGGCGGCCTTCAGCGCGGCGCGCAACCAGGTGGGCTTCGCGTTCATGTTCATTGACCTGGACCGCTTCAAGACCATCAACGATTCGCTCGGGCACCAGGTGGGCGACGAGCTGCTGAAGGCGGTGGCGTCGCGGCTCGGGGCCTGCGTGCGCGCGACCGACACCGTGGCGCGCCTGGGCGGCGACGAGTTCGCGGTGATCCTCGAGAACCTGCGCGACGACGACGACGAGGGGGCCCAGCAGGTGGCCGAGAAGATGATCGGGGCGATGGCCTCCCCGATGCTGATCGACAACCAGACGCTCAACACGTCCTGCTCCATCGGCATCAGCCTCTATCCGGCCGACGGCCGCGACAGCGCCGCGCTCATGAAGAACGCGGACGTCGCGATGTACTACGCGAAGGAGAAGGGCCGCAACAACTACCAGTTCTTCTCCGCGGAGATGAACGCCCGGGCCCAGGAGCGGCTCTCGGTCGAGAATTACCTGCGGCTCGCCCTGAGGCGCAACGAGCTCGTGCTCCATTACCAGCCTCGCATGAGCCTTGCCAGCGGCGAGCTGGTCGGCGTCGAGGCCCTGATCCGGTGGCAGCATCCGCGCCGCGGCCTGCTCGAGCCCGCCCGGTTCATCGACGTGGCCGAGGACTCCGGGCTCATCGTCCCGATCGGCGAGTGGGTGCTGGACACCGCGTGCGCGCAGGCCGGCGTATGGCAGCGCACGGTGCGGCCCGGGCTGAAGGTCTCGGTCAACATTTCCGTCGGCCAGGTGATGGACGGGGAGCGCCTGTATCGCGCCGTCGACGGGGCGCTGCGCCGCGGCGGCATCGAGCCATCCACCCTCGAGTTGGAGCTCACCGAGAGCCACCTCATGCAGAACATCCCGGAAAAGGCGGCGCTGCTCAACCGGCTGGGCGCGCTGGGCGTGGGCATCTCGATCGACGATTTCGGCACGGGATATTCGTCCCTTTCGTACCTGAAGAAACTTCCGGTCGACTCGATCAAGATCGACAGCTCCTTCGTGCGCGACCTCGAGGAGGACCCGAACGACGAGGCCATCGTGAAGGCGATCCTCGCGATGGCCCATTCCCTGAAGCTCTCGGTGGTGGCCGAAGGGGTGGAGACGCCGGCGCAGTACCGCGCGCTGCGCGAGCTGGGCTGCGACGAATACCAGGGTTTCCACGAAGCCCCGGCGCTGCCCCCCGCGGAATTCGAGCGCCGCTACCGGCGCGAGGGCGGCTCGCGCTAGTCCTTGGCGTCGATCTTGAGTTCGTGGACCTTGCGCGTGAGCGTATTGCGTCCGATCCCCAGCAGCCCGGCCGCCTCGATGCGCCTTCCGCCCGTGTGCCGCAGCGCCTGGGCTATGAGCACCGCCTCGAAGTCGCGCGTGAGGGGCTTGGCGATGCCCGACTCGCCGCGCCCGAGGCGATCGGCCACCTCGCGCTCGAGCATGCGTCGCCAGTCGCCTTCCTCGGCGGCCCGGGCCGTGGTTTCTCCGCGCGCTTCCGGCGGCAGGTCCTTCACGTCCACCACCTGCCCGGGCGCCATCACCGTGAGCCAATGGCAGATGTTCTCGAGCTGGCGCACGTTGCCGGGCCAATCCTGGGCCGCGAGGAACTGGATCGCCGCGTCGGTGAGCCGCTTGCCCTCGACGCCCAACTCGCGCGCGCTCTTGGCGAGGAAATGCCGGACGAGCATCGCGATGTCCTCGCGCCGCTCGCGCAGCGCCGGCAGGCGCAGGCGGATCACGTTGAGGCGGTGGTAGAGGTCCTCGCGGAAGAGCCGCTGCTTCACCCGCGAATCGAGGTCCTGGTGCGTGGCGGCGATCACTCGCACGTTGGCCGCGAGCGGCGTGTGGCCGCCGACGCGATAGAACTGGCCGTCCGAGAGCACCCGCAGCAGGCGAGTCTGCAGGTCCGGGGGCATGTCCCCGATCTCGTCGAGGAAGAGGGTGCCGCCTTCGGCCTGCTCGAAGCGTCCGCGCCGCATGGACTGCGCGCCGGTGAATGCTCCGCGCTCATGGCCGAAGAGCTCGCTCTCCAGGAGGTCCTTGGGGATCGCCGCCGTGTTGATCGCGATGAAGGCTCGCTCTGCCCGGGGACTGTGGCGATGCAGCGCGCGCGCCACGAGCTCCTTGCCCGTTCCCGACTCTCCCGTGATGAGCACGGTTGCGTGGGAATGGGCGAGGCGGCCGATCGCGCGGAACACCTCCTGCATCGAGGGAGCCTGGCCGAGGATCTCGGGAGCCTCGGCGTCCGCGGGCGGTGCCTCCACCTGCCGGCGGCTCTCGGCCATGGCGCGGCGCACGAGCTCGACGGCGTGGTCCACGTCGAACGGCTTGGGAAGGTATTCGAACGCCCCGCCCTGGAAGGCGGCCACGGCGCTCTCGAGGTCCGAGTATGCGGTCATGATGATCACCGGCGTGGACGGCAGGCGGTGCCTCAACTGGCGCATGAACTCCAGGCCCGTGACTCCCGGCATGCGCACGTCGCTCACCACCACCTGGGGGACTTCCACGGGCAGCCGGTCGAGGGCTTCCTGCGCCGCGGCGAAGGAGCGGTGGGCGATGCCCTCGCGCTCGAGGGCCTTCTCGAACACCCAGCGGATGGAGCGGTCGTCGTCGATGATCCAAACGGGGTTCATGGCGGCCTCGCGCGCGTTCATGCGGGCAGGCCCGTGCCGTTGTCGGCGCGGACCGGAAGCAGGATGGTGAAGCGCGTGCGGCCCGGCGCGCTTTCGAATTCGATGATCCCGTGGTGCTGGCTTACGAAGCTTTGCGCGAGGGACAGGCCCAGGCCCGTGCCGCCTTCGCGACCGCTCACCAGCGGATAGAAGATCCGCTCGGCGAGCTCGGGGGGAACTCCCGGCCCGTCGTCCTCCACGGAGACCGCGATCGCGTGACGGTAGCGGTTGCGCGCGATGGTCACCTGGCGGGCGATGCGCGTGACGAAGCGTATCTCGCCGCGCCCCGCGGTCGCCTGGGCCGCGTTGCGCGCCACGTTGAGGATCGCCTGGATCAGCTGCTCCTTGTCGCCGGCCAGGTCCGGAAGGCTGGTGTCGTAGTCGCGTCCGATCGCGAGGCCTCCGGGGAATTCCGCCTGCAGCAGCATGCGCACGCGCTCCATCACTTCGTGGATGTTGATGGGCTCCACGCGAGGCAGCCGGTTGGGCGTGAGCAGGCGGTTCATGAGCGATTGCAGGCGGTCGGTTTCCTTCACGATCACCTGGGTGAACTCGCGCAGCTCCGGGTCGCCCAGCTCGCGTTCGAGCAGCTGCGCCGCCCCGCGGATGCCGCCCAGCGGATTCTTGATCTCGTGGGCGAGGTTGCGGATCAGCTCGCGGTTGGCTTCCTGCTGCTCGAGGATCTTGGCCTCGCGTGCGATCTTCAGCTGCTGCTCGAGCTCGCGGAATTCCACGATGAGGCGGGAATCGCCGGCCTCCACGGGGCTGATCACGCAATGAAGGCGTGCGGCCTCCCCACCCAGGTCGAGCACGAGCTCGTTCTCGTTGAAGCCGGCTTCGGCTGCGAGCGACTGGCGCAAGCGCTGGATCAACGCTTCGTTTCCGGGCAGCGACCGGTCCAGGCGCGCGCCAATCAGGTGCTTGCGCCCGTGGGCGAAGAGGGTCTCGGCGGCAGGATTCGCATAGGTCACTTGCAGGCTTTCGTCGAGCATCAGCACGGCGGTGGAGAGGAGCTCGAGGCCGGCATACGACTGCGTCATGATCGGCCCCGCAATGGAAAAGCAAAGAGCGCGCCAGCCAGGGCGGCTGGCGCGTCGGCGAGGAGGGGATGCCGGAAGGGGAGACTGCGCGAGGCTAGGGCTTCAGCGCGCCGAGCTCTTTCTTGAGCGCCTCGACGTTCTTCTCGTGCTCGGCGACGGTGGCTTGCAGGCCGCGGATGCGCCCCGATGCCTTGTCGATGTTCTGCCGGAATTCCATGAGCTGCGACGGCGAGGGATCGGTCGCCGCCTGCGCGGAGCGAACCGCGGCGATGAGCGTGGGATTGCGCTGCTCCTGGGAAAGGGTGCCGCGCGCTTCGTCCAAGGTCTGTTCTTCCGTGCGCAGCTCGTCCTCCAGGATGCGTCGTCGCGCGTCGTCGCGCCGCCGCTGCGTCTGGACGTCGATCGACGCGAGGGACGGGCGCATCGGCGTGACCACCGCGACCGCGGGCTGCGCCAGCGCGCGGGAATCCTTTTCCGCGCTCGCCGCGGGCCGCTCGACGAGGCTCGCCTTCGCCGCGATGACCGCCGGCGGCGTGGGAATCGTCATGACGGGATCGAGCTCCACGACGCTCGCGCCCTTCATCGGCCGGTTGGAGTACGTGACCCGGCCGCTGTCGTCGATCAGCTTGTAGATCGTCGTCTGAGCAAGCGCCGAGGCGGACAGCGCCGCCGCGAATCCTGCGATCAACACGGTCTTCATGCCGCGCTCCCTTTCGCGAAACCGGACGAACAGGATAGGCAGCGCTCATGGAAAAAGCAACGAGATCAAGGAGATGGATTCTATTTCGCCCCATAGCTTGTGGTTTGGCCGTGCCCCGGACACAAGGCAAAGCGATCGGAGCCATGAAAAAGGGGCGGTGACCCGCCCCCTTGCCCGGGTCGACGCCCGCTTCAGGACGAGTAGTACATGTCGAATTCCACCGGATGGGTGGTCATGCGGAAGCGCGTGACTTCCTCCATCTTGAGCGCGATATACGCGTCGATCGTGTCGTCGGTGAACACTCCCCCGCGCGTGAGGAATTCCCGTCCCTTGTCGAGCGCGTCCAGAGCCTCGTCGAGCGAGGCGCAGGGATGGGGCACCTTCGCGGCTTCCTCGGGCTCCAGGTCGTAGAGGTTCTTGTCGAGCGGATCGCCGGGATGGATCTTGTTCTGCACGCCGTCCAGTCCCGCCATCAGCATCGCGGCGAAGGCCAGGTACGGGTTTGCCGTGGGATCGGGGAACCGCACCTCGACGCGACGGCCCTTCGGGCTGCTCACGAACGGGATGCGGCACGATGCCGAGCGGTTGCGCGCGGAGTACGCGAGGTTGATCGGCGCTTCGAAACCGGGCACGAGACGCTTGTAGGAATTGGTGCCCGGGTTGGTGATCGCGTTGAGCGCCTTCGCGTGCTTGATGATCCCGCCGATATAGTAGAGCGCGAAATCCGACAGCCCCGCATAGCCGTCTCCGGCGAAGAGATTCTGTCCGCCTTTCCACACCGACTGGTGCACGTGCATTCCCGAGCCGTTGTCGCCCACGATCGGCTTCGGCATGAAGGTCGCCGTCTTGCCGTAGGAGCGCGCGACGTTCAGCACGGTGTACTTGAGGATCTGCAGCCAGTCGGCGCGTTTCACGAGGGTGTTGAACTTGGTGCCGATCTCGCACTGTCCGGGTGCCGCCACCTCGTGGTGGTGCACTTCCACCTCGACTCCCTGCTCCTCCAACGCGAGGCAGATTGCCGACCGGATGTCCTGCAGGGAGTCGACGGGCGGCACGGGAAAATAGCCGCCCTTCACCGGCGGGCGGTGGCCGAGGTTGCCGCCCTCGATCTTCGCGTCGCTCGACCAGGGCGCCTCCTCCGAATAGATCTTCACGAAGCTGCCGGACATGTCGACCTTCCATTCCACCGCGTCGAAGATGAAGAACTCCGGCTCCGGCCCGAAGTAGGCCGTGTCGCCCAGGCCGGTGCTCTTCAGGTAGGCCTCGGCGCGCCGGGCGATCGTGCGCGGATCGCGCTCGTAACCCTTGCCGGTCAGGGGCTCGAGCACGTCGCAGGAGATCGTGAGCGTGGGCTCGTCGTAGAACGGATCCATCCGCGCGGAATCCGGGTCCGGCATGAGCAGCATGTCCGAGGCCTCGATCCCCTTCCATCCGGCGATCGACGATCCGTCGAACGCGTGTCCATCCTTGAACTTGTCCTCGCCGAATGCTTTCACCGGCACCGTGACGTGTTGCTCCTTGCCACGGGTATCGGTGAAGCGAAGGTCCACGAACTTGACCTCGTTTTC
>JAAOZZ010000380.1 GCA_012274175.1 Betaproteobacteria bacterium | reverse complement strand
GGGCAGGTGTTGGTGTGGCAGCGCAGCGCCTGGATGCATCCCAGGGAGAACATGAAGCCGCGCGCGGTGTTCACGAAATCGGCGCCCACGGCGAGCGCCCACGCGGCGCGCGCCGAGGTCACGAGCTTGCCCGAGGCCACCAGGCGGATGCGTTCCTTCAGTCCCGACTCGTACAGCACGTCGGCCGCCCGCGGCAGCGCTTCCTCGATCGACAGGCTCATGTGGTCGAAGAGCGCCTGGGGTGCCGCGCCGCTGCCGCCCTCGCCGCCGTCGATCACGAGGAAATCCGGCGCGTACTCGAGGCCGCGGCGCAGCACGTTCTCCGCGATGTCGTTCAGGAACCACCAGCCGCCGACCGCCGTCTTGATGCCCACGGGACGCCCGGTGATCGAGCGCACCATCGCCACCTGGTCGAGGAGCTCCGTGGTGTTGGCCGCGTCGCGATGGCGGTTCGGGCTGATGGAGTCCTGGCCCTCGGGGATGCCGCGGATCGCCGCAATTTCCGCGGTGACCTTGCCTCCCGGCAGCACACCGCCCTTGCCGGGCTTGGCACCCTGGGACAGCTTGATCTCGAAGGCCTTCACGTGGGCCGCGAGCTCCTTCGCGCGCTCGGGCGAGAAGTTGCCGGCGGCGTCGCGGATGCCGTACTTCGCGGTGCCGATCTGCATGATCACGTCGCAGCCGCCTTCCATGTGGTACGGGGACAGGCCGCCTTCGCCGGTATCGAGCCAGCAGCCGGCGATGGCGGCACCCCGGGAGAGCGCCTGCACGGCGGGCTTCGAGATGGCGCCGAAGCTCATGCCGCTCACGTTCACGAGCGATCGCGCGAGGAAGGGCTTGTCGCACCAGCCTTCGCCCACCATGAGCGGCGGCGTGGCCTGCTTCTCCCACTCCTGGACCGGGAAGGCCGCGTTCACGAACAGGATCGCGCCCGGCGCCTTCATGTCGTAGGTGGAGCCGAAGCCGATGATGCCGCTGCCGTCCTCCTGCTTGGCCACGCGGTAGACCCACGCGCGGGTGGCGCGGTTGAACGGCATCTCGTCGCGGTCGCCGGCGAAGAAGTACTGGCGGAAGTATTCCCCCTGCTTCTCGAGGAAGTAGCGCAGCCGCCCGATCACCGGGTAGTTGCGCAGCACCGCGTGCTTCTTCTGCGTCACGTCCTCGATGAACCAGAAGACGAGGAACGCGAAGACCACGATCGCGAGCAGCGTGCCCGCGCCTACGGAGAGGATGCGCAGCGCTTCCGACATGGTCCCGGCTCCCTTTGCCCGGCGGTGAAGGCCAGGCCAAGCGACCGCCAGTATATCGCCGCCCTCAGGGCGCGAGCAGCGCTGCGGTGCCCGGCAGCGCGGCGAAGCGCCCGGGATATCGCGCGACGCAGGCCAGCGCGAGGGTTCCGCCAAGGCCGCTTCCCGTGATCGCCACCCGGCCGGAATCGAGGTCGGGCTGGCCATGGATCCAGTCGAGCAGCGCTCCGATGTCCTTCACGGCGTTGCCGCTTTTCCCGCCGTCGGCGAGCCCGAGGAAGCGCTTGCCGAACCCGCTCGAGCCGCGCACGTTGGGGTAGAGGAGTGCTACGCCCAGCTCGTTCACGAGATAGTTCCCGCGCCCGATGAAGCCCGCGCGCGCCTGGCCTCCGGGACCGTCGTGCAGGCTCACGACCACGGGGCGCTTGCCGGTGAAGCGCGCCGGCGGCCGGTAGAAAAACCCCGAGATCTCGCGGCCGTCGAAGCTTTTCCAGCGCACGATCACCGGCTCGACGAAGGCGCCGGTATTGACGGCGGGGCTGTTGCCGTTGGTCCAGCGCGTCACGCGGTTGGTCTTCACGTCGTAGGAGAAGACGTCGCCCGCGGAGCGCGCGGACGTCACGTCGAACGCGACCTCGTCGGTCCCGGGACGCCACGCGAGCTCGCCGATCACGCCGTGCACGAGGGAAGGCCGCGGCACCTCCTTCAGCGTCGCGAGGTTGAGGAAGCGCAGGACATGGCTGCCGTCCTCGTTGGTGACGAACGCGATGCGGCCCGCCTCGAAGGAGATCGCGAAGGCGTCCACGTCGCGTGGGATGCGGCCGGTCAGCACGCGCTCACGGCCTCCGGGGAGCGCGATGTAGACGAGGCGCCGGAACTCGGATCCGCGGTCGCTCGTCGCGAAGAGTCCCCTGCCGTCACCGGAGAAGCGCGCCTCGCCGTAGGAGACGTTGCGTCCCGCCCATGTCGCGCGCCGCAGCTTGCCCGTGGACACGTCCATCACCCACAGGCGGCTTTCGCGCGCGGAGACGGACTCGGCCAGCACGAGGCGCTTACCGTCCTCGGAGAACGCGAGGTCGCGCCAGTCGCCGGCTACGCGCGCGAGGACACGGTCTGACTGCGGCTGCAGCGGATCCATCAGGTGGATCTCGGTGCGCGCGGGCTTGCGGGAGTGGTCGGCCTCGACGGCACGCGCCGCGTAGGCGATGCGATCGCCCGTGCGCGCCCATGCCATGGCGCCCACCCGTTCGCCCTCGAGGCTCAGGGCGGTTGCGGTGCGAGGTTCGAGGTCGTAGCGATACAGCCGGGGGACGCCGTGGCCGCCCTCCGCGCGAGTGAACACGAAGTACCGTCCGGCGGTGGGCTCGAAGGACGCGTCCTTCACTCCATCGGGAAGATCCGTGAGCGGCTGCGGAGGTACTCCCGGATCGCTCACGAGGTGCACCTGGTCGACGGCGCCCGCGCGAGTGCGCACGAGCATCTCCCGTCCCAGCGGATGCCACGAGAGCATGCGGTGGGTCCGGAATTGCCCGTAGGGTGCAAGCTCGCGCTCGATCCCATCGGGAGACGCGGGCTTGGCCGCGGACGCCGCGGGGCTCGCCTGCGCATGCGCCCATGCCGCGTGCAGGACGAAGGCGCCCAGCAGCACCCGGGCCGTCGACCTCATGGTCCCGCGGAGATTCAGGGTTCGGCGCCCGTCGCGACGGGGTGCGCCGGATCCGCGCACCACTCGCTCCACGATCCTGGATAGAGCCTGCCCGGGCCGAGGCCCGCGAGCTCCAGCGCGAAGAGGTTGTGGCATGCGGTCACGCACGATCCGCACGAGTGCACCGATTTCTCAGCGGGCCGGCCGTCCAGCGCGGCGAGCAGCTCCGCACGCAGGACCTCCGGCGGCTTGAACCGCCCATCCGGAAGGAGGTTCTTCTGCCAGAAGCGATTGATGGCGCCGGGAATGTGTCCCGCGACCGGATCGAGGGTCTCCTTCACGCCCGCGTAGCGCTCGGCGGAGCGCGCGTCCAGCAATCGCGCCGACGGATCGTCCCGCAGGCGCTCGACGTAATGGGCATCGACGGTGGCGCCCAGGCGCGGGCGCGGTACGAATTTCCCCGCGCGCGGTGACGGCACCTCGCTCGAGACGGCGCGGCCTTCCCGTTCCCATTGGGGAAAGCCTCCGTCGAGCAGCGCCGTGCGCTCATGTCCCAGCCAGCGCAGCATCCACCAGAGG
>JAAOZZ010000051.1 GCA_012274175.1 Betaproteobacteria bacterium | reverse complement strand
GTTCCCACCTCGCGCGCCACCCGGGTCACTTCCGCGGCGAACGACGAGAGCTGGTCCACCATCGTGTTGATGGTGTTCTTGAGCTCCAGGATCTCGCCCTTCACGTCCACCGTGATCTTGCGCGAGAGGTCGCCTTTCGCCACGGCGGTCGTCACGTCGGCGATGTTGCGCACCTGCGACGTGAGGTTGGAAGCCATGGAGTTCACGCTGTCGGTCAGGTCCTTCCACGTGCCGGCAACGCCCTGCACGTCCGCCTGGCCTCCAAGCTTGCCTTCCGTTCCCACCTCGCGCGCCACCCGCGTCACCTCGGCCGCGAAGCTTCGCAGCTGGTCCACCATCGTGTTGATGGTGTTCTTCAGCTCCAGGATCTCGCCCTTCACGTCCACCGTGATCTTGGTGGACAAGTCGCCGTTGGCCACGGCCGTGGTCACCTGCGCGATGTTGCGCACCTGGGCCGTGAGGTTCCCGGCCATGGAATTGACCGAGTCGGTCAGGTCCTTCCACGTGCCCGCGACACCCTGCACCTCGGCTTGTCCCCCGAGGCGGCCTTCGGTGCCCACCTCGCGCGCCACCCGGGTCACTTCCGCGGCGAACGACGAGAGCTGGTCCACCATCGTGTTGATGGTGTTCTTCAGCTCGAGGATCTCGCCCTTCACGTCCACCGTGATCTTGCGCGAGAGATCGCCTTTCGCCACCGCGGTCGTCACGTCGGCAATGTTGCGCACCTGCGCGGTGAGGTTCCCGGCCATGGAATTCACCGAGTCCGTGAGGTCCTTCCACGTCCCCGACACGCCCTCCACCTTCGCCTGGCCGCCCAGCTTGCCTTCCGTTCCCACCTCGCGCGCCACCCGCGTGACTTCCGACGCGAACGACCGCAGCTGGTCCACCATCGTGTTGATGGTGTTCTTCAGCTCCAGCACCTCGCCTTTCACGTCCACCGTGATCTTCTTCGACAGGTCCCCGGTCGCGACCGCGGTGGTCACCTCCGCGATGTTGCGCACCTGGCCCGTGAGGTTGCCGGCCATGGAGTTCACCGAGTCGGTCAGGTCCTTCCACGTTCCGGCGACACCCTTCACCTTCGCCTGGCCGCCCAGCTTGCCCTCGGTCCCCACCTCGCGCGCCACCCGCGTGACCTCCGACGCGAAGGAGCCCAGCTGGTCCACCATCTTGTTGATCGTCTTCGCGGTGCGCAGGAATTCGCCTTCCAGCGGACGGTCGTCGACCTCGAGGGCCATCGTCTGCGACAGGTCGCCCTGGGCCACCGCGCCGATCACGCGCGCGGTCTCCGACGTCGGGTGCACGAGGTCGTCGATCAGCGCGTTCACGCAGGTGATCGAATCCCGCCAGAAGCCGCGCACGTCGCTCATCTCGGCGCGCTGCTTGAGCTTGCCTTCCTTGCCCACCTTCTGGCGCAGGCGCGCGAGCTCCTCGGCCATGCGCTCGTTCAGCACGACCACGTCATTGAAGGTCTCCGCGAGCTTGCCCTGCAGGCCCGTCCACTCCGCCGGCAGGCGCACCGAGCTGTCCCCCTGCTTGAGGGAGATGAGCGCCGAGAGCAGTGCGCGAGCTTCCTGGTGGCTCACCACGGGGCTCGCGGCCTTGTCGGCCTTGCCATCGCGGACCCGGCGCCTCGCGGCCAGGGCGGATCCGGTCTCGTGCATCGTCTCGCGGTCTTTCATGTCAGCGGCGTCCTTCCTGGTCTTGGGTGCCGAGATAACGGTCGATGGTGCGGACCTGGTCTTCGATGTTCCCACGCAGCTTGCCGATGGCGCGCTTCAAGCCCGCGGCGTCGAGGCTTCCGGATTCCATGAGGTGCAGCCATCCCGACATCGCGGAAAGCGGCGTGCGCAGCTCGTGGGAGAGCGAACGCAGCACCTCCGCGGTTGCGCCGGGAGCGGACTGTCCCGCGCTCGCGAACGCGGACACCGCCTGGGCGAAGCGCGCCGGGTCCGCGTCGACCACGGCACCTTCGCACACGAGCGCCGCATCCCATTGCCGCAGCGTTTCGGCTGCGCCCGCCCAGTCGTCGATCTCGACCACGTGCACGCCGGCGTCTCGAAGCCTGCGCGCCACCGCGTCGCGCTGGGGCGTGTCGCGGGAAACCTTCAATATCGTCGTCGTCATGCGTTCACCGAGGGGTCCTGATATGGACATTGATCGGGAAGCGGCGCCGGCGCGCCTGCTATCGGGCGATTCGAGTATAGGCCGCGGCTCCGGGACCGGAATGTAGGACGTGACCTACATGCCGGCGTTTCGATCGGGAGGTGGCCGGGGGGCTACAATGCGGACACGGCTTGGGCGCAAGAAGCCCCGAAAAAGCGAAAAAGAACGGAAAGAATGACGATGGCGGGCGACATGCCGTTGACCGTGGTCATCGCCGACGACTCCGCCCCGGTGGCCGAGATGCTGATCGAGCTGGTCACGGTCCCCGGCCGCATCGAAGTGGTGGGAGTGGCCGATACCCAGGCCGCGGCGGTGGACGCGATCCGCCGCCTGCGCCCCGACGTGGTCGTGCTCGACCTCCAGCTCAAGACCGGCTCCGGCACCGAGGTAATCCGCGCGGTGCGAGCGCAGCCGGACCTCGCCTCCACGCGCATCTTCGTGACGTCGAACCATACTTCGCCCCAGCTGCGGGCCGGCTGCATCCAGCTCGGCGCCGAAGCCTATTTCGACAAGGTGAAGGAGCTGGGCGAGCTCGGGGAAGCGCTTGCCCGTCTCGCCCACGGGAAGGCCGGCGCGGCCTAGGGAGGCTGCGGCGGCGCGATGCAGACCATTCCGTCGACGATGCTCACCTCGTACGTACGAAGCGGGACCATGCACGGCGGAGCCTCGACGCGCCCGGTGGGAATGTGGAACGCCCCGTTGTGGAAGTTGCATTCGACGATCTCGCCCTCGATCTCCCCTTCCGAG
>JAAOZZ010000379.1 GCA_012274175.1 Betaproteobacteria bacterium | reverse complement strand
TCGATGTAGCGCTCGTAGTCGCCGCTGGTGGCGAGGGCGCCGGAGACCACGGGCAGCGAGGCGAGCACCGCGCCCTCCCGCCGCGGATGCCGTATGCCCACGCTCCACGGCGAACCGTCGGGCTGCGGACCGAGGATCGCGAGATCGCCCGCGAGGTTCACGATCGCGCTCTCGGCGCCGGCTTGCCGCAGCGCGAGTGCGGCGCGATCCACGGCGTACTCCTTCCCGAAGCCGCCGAAGTCGAGCTCCATGCCCGGAAGCGGCAGGCGCACGCGTCCCGGCTCCAGCTCCACGCGATGCCACCCCACGAGCGGCAGCAACCCCTCGAGCGCTTCCTGGGACGGCACGCTCGAGCCCTGAAAGTCCCATGCCCGGCGCAGCACGCCGGAAGTCGCATCGAAGCGCCCTTCGCTCTGGCGGAAGCACGCGTCGGCGAAGGCGAGGAGCTTCCAGGTTTCCTCGTCGACGTCGACCGGCGGGCCGCCCGAGGCTGCATTGATGCGCGCGACCACGCTGTCGGCGCGATAGCGGGAGTACTTCGCCTCGATGCGCGCCACCTCCTCGATGGCGCGCGCGGACGCGGCGGCGGCGAGCGCCGTATCCGGGGAATGCACCTGTACCTCGTTGTCCGCGGCCATCGCGCGGAAGGTGTAGCGGTGGAGCATCGCGGCTCAGAACGAGCGGGAGACGCCGAGCAGCCCGTAGTATGCGCGCAGCGTGGCGAAGGCCGGGCTGCCGCCGCCGCCCGCGCGCAGCCCCGCGGCGTCGTGCACATATCCGACGGTCGCCTCGACCACGAGGCCGTTGTCGAGGCGCAGGATCGCCCGCAGCGACGGCGACAATCCCCCGAATGCCCCGAGGCGCTGGTCGCTCGATTGCAGCGCCGGCTGCGGCAACGCAATGAGGGGCGAATAGAAATCGGCGGCCGATTGCGTGTAGTAGCGCAGCGCGAGACGCAACGCCCAGCGCCCCCCCAGGGACTGCTGCCAGGCGAGCTCGAGCGTGTGGGCGCGTATGCCCCAGTCGTCTCGATAGTAGCGATACTCCGCCTGCAGCGTGCCGCCGGACGCGGGGAAGTGGCGGCGATAGCGCGTGAGCCACGCGAGGGTGTTGCGATGATCGGGACGGGTATCCGCCGCGAACGCCGGAAGATCGGCCCCGGGGTGGAAGGTGAGCGTGGATTTGTACGGATCGTTGTACCAACCCTGTCCGCGGGTGACCTCGATCGTGGCCTGCACCACCGCGAGCGGCGAGAGCACCTGGGTCACGCCCGCGAGGTACTCACGCGTATGCCGCGGCTCGTCGAGGGCGGGATCGATCGAGGAGCCCACGCGGTCGCTCGACTGTCCGTATCCCGCGGTCACCGAGGTGTCGCGATCGTTCAGGTCGTATCTCGCCTCGAGCCCGAAGGCGCTCGAGCGGTAGTCGTTCTCGTGAGAGACGGCGTGGGAGACCGAAAGCGCCCCGTTGCCGAGGCGCCGCGTGACCTTCACGTCTCCGGTGGTGCGCCGGTCGCTCACCGAGGCGCCGGTGAGCGTCTGGACCGGGGTGCCCGAAGCGTTCGAGACCAGCTCGGGAGATGCACCGGTGACGATATCCACGGCGGCACTGGCCCGGATTTCCCAGGCATCGTCGAGCTGCAGACGCGTCCAGAAGAGCGGCTCGGTGACCTTCATCAGGCCGCGCTCCTGGTAGCCCAGCACGGTGAATCCCGCCTCGCCGCCCTGGACCGCACCGGCGCGGGCGGGAATCGCGAGGATCGGCAGGGCGAGCGCCGCCTTGAGGAGTGCCGCCAGCGGACCGCGATCTTCAGTTGCAGCCACAGCCGCCTCCGCCCACGCTCGCCCCGCCGCTCGCGGCCTCTTTCGCGGTGAAGGTCTTCTGCATCGCCTTCGCGGTTCCGGGCGTTTCCTCGAGCGCCATGTCGGGCCGGGCGAGGTAGCCGCGCTGGTAGGGTGCGACGGGCGTGCACGCCGCGACGAAGAGCGCGACGCACAGGACGGGCACAACCCGGGCGGCGGCGCTCACGAAGGTTCGGCCAGCAGCGAATCGACCTCGGAGGCGAGCGCGGCGGCGGTCGCTTCGTCGAAGCCGCGATGGACGTAGCGCACGATGCCCCGGCGATCCACGAGATAGCCGCTGGGCATGGCGCGCACGTCGAAGGCCTTCGCTACCGCGTCATTGCCGTCGGAGACCAGCGTGAAGCTCACCCCAGCGCGGCGCTCGAAGCGCCGTGCATCGGCGAGCGCCACGTCCTTGTTCACGCCCACCACCGTGAAGCCTTGCGCCCGATGCCCGCGATAGAGCGCCTCGAGGGCGGGCATCGAGAGGCGGCAGGGAACGCACCACGACGCCCAGAAATCCACGTACACGACCTGGCCGCGCAAGGCGCGCAGGGAGATGGCGTGGGAAGGGTCCTCGAGGGCGGAGGGAGCCAGGTCCGGAACCGGCGTACCAGGCTCGAGCGCCGCGGCGCCGGAGGATGCGCCGAGCCCGAGCGCGCAAGCGAGCGCGGCACAGGTCCTGCGGTATGGGGTTTGCGGGTCCATTCGCCTATAATCGGATCGCTTTTCGGCGCGGCGCTTCGAGAACAACCCCGATGGCGCCGTTATTCCCGCGGCGAACGGGCGGCAGAGGAGGAAGTGCGATGCGAGCGATGCTGAAGCTGTCGCGCCTGATCGACGCGCTCAACGGGTTCGTGGGACGCTGGATCTACTGGCTGGTGCTCGTCGTGGTGCTGGAGAGCGCGGGCAACGCCATCGTGCGCAAGCTCTTCAACAGCAGCTCCAACGCGCTGCTCGAGATGCAGTGGTACCTCTTCTCGGCGATCTTCCTGCTGTGCGCCGCGTACACGCTGCAGCGCAACGAGCACGTGCGCATCGACATCATCACGGCGCGCCTCTCGCCCCGGGCGCAGGCCTGGATCGACATCTTCGGCACCGTCTTCTTCCTGATGCCGATGGTGCTCATCTTCCTCGCGCTGTCGGTGCCCTGGTTCCTGCGCACCTACATGGAACAGGAGATCTCCGGGAGCGCGGGGGGCCTCATCCTGTGGCCCGCGCGGCTGCTGGTTCCCGTCGGATTCACCCTGCTGGCCCTTCAGGGCCTGTCGGAACTCGTGAAGCGCATCGCGTTCCTCGCCGGCGCCGGGCCCGACCCGATCACGCGCCACGACGCCCATGCGGCCGAGCAGGAGCTGGTGGAGGAGATCCGACGCATGGCCGAAGGGAAGTCCTGATGGAGGCCTTCCTCATCCAGAACATCGCGCCGATCATGTTCGCCGCACTGGTGATCTTCCTGCTGCTGGGCTACCCAGTCGCCTTCTCCCTCGCGGCCAACGGCATCTTCTTCGGCCTGGTCGGCATCAAGCTGGGGCTGCTGGAGCCCTCGCTCTTCCAGGCGCTGCCGGACCGCCTCTGGGGCGTCATGTCGAACGACACCCTGCTCGCCGTTCCCTTCTTCACCTTCATGGGCCTCATCCTCGAGCGAAGCGGCATGGCCGAGGATTTGCTCGACACCATCGGCCAGCTATTCGGGCCGTTGCGGGGAGGCCTCGCGTTCGCGGTGGTGTTCGTCGGCGCGCTGCTCGCGGCCACCACCGGGGTGGTCGCGGCCTCGGTGATCTCCATGGGCCTCATCTCGCTGCCCATCATGCTTCGCTACGGCTACGACCGCCGCTTCGCCACGGGCGTGATCGCGGCCTCGGGCACCCTGGCGCAGATCATCCCCCCCTCGCTCGTGCTCATCATCATGGCCGACCAGCTCGGCCGTTCCGTGGGCGACATGTACGCGGGGGCCTTCATCCCCGGCATCGCGCTGGCGGGCCTGTACGCCGCATACGCCCTCGGTGTTGCGATATTCAAGCCCGCGTGGGCGCCGGCATTGCCCCCGGAAGCGCGCCGCCTGAAGGAGCCGAACGGATCGAGCGGCACCGTGTCCTTCCTCGTGATCGCGGTGCTCGCCGCCATCGCCGCCGTCGCGTTCGACAAGTACTACTACGTGCCGAAGTACGTCGATGCCGCCCTCGACGAGCGCCTCGTGGTCGCCGCCGCCGCGGGCGCCGGGTTCGCCTTCGCCGCGGCAGTCGTGAACCGGGTCTTCCGGATGGGGCTGCTCTCGCGCCTCGCCGAGCAAGTGGTCTTCGTGCTGATCCCGCCCCTCGCCCTCATCTTCCTCGTGCTGGGAACCATCTTCCTCGGCTGGGCCACGCCCACCGAGGGCGGCGCCATGGGCGCCACCGGGGCGCTCGTCATGGCGCTCGCCCGCCGGCGCCTTCCGCTCAAGCTCGCCCGCCAGGCGATGGAATCCACCGCGAAGCTCTCCACCTTCGTGGTGTTCATCCTCATCGGCGCGCGGGTCTTCAGCCTCACGTTCTACGGCGTGAACGGCCACGTGTGGGTGGAGCACCTGCTCACGAGCCTTCCCGGCGGGCAGCTGGGCTTCCTCATCGTGGTGAACGTGCTCATCTTCGTGCTCGCGTTCTTCCTCGATTTCTTCGAGCTCTCGTTCATCGTGATCCCGCTGCTGGTCGCGCCCGCCACCCATCTCGGCATCGACCTCATCTGGTTCGGCGTGCTGCTGGGGGTGAACATGCAGACGTCGTTCATGCACCCGCCGTTCGGCTTCGCACTCTTCTACCTGAGAAGCGTCGCGCCCGCCCGCGAGTACATCGACAAGATCGACGGCCGAAGGATGGCCCCGGTCACGACGGGGCAGATCTACTGGGGCGCGATTCCCTTCGTGCTGATCCAGCTCGTGATGGTGGGGCTGCTCATCGCGTTCCCGCAGATGTCGCTCGTCTACAAGTCGGGCGCGCCGGTGATCGACATCAACAAGGTGAAGATCGAGATCCCGACGGAGAACTTCGACACCGGCAGCGGCTCCGGCGACATCATGAAGGACCTCGGGGGCGGGACTGGCAAGGCCGATCCCGGCGCCCAAGGATCCAGCGGCGAGGACAAGGAAGCCGAGGACCTGCAGAAGGCGCTGGGCGGCAAGTAGCCCGCGGCCGCAAAAGGAAAGGCCCGCCGTCGTCCGGCGGGCCTTTTTCGCTCGTGCCGCGCGTTACTTGATGTTCTGGATCGTGTGCATGAAGTCGTCGTAGCCCTTCTCCGCCACGCGGAACCACAGCAGCTCGTCGGTGCGGAAGGCGACCATCGACTCGTAGATCTTCTTGAAGGCCGGGCTCTTGGCGGACATCTCCTTGTAGACCTCGAGGGAGGCCTTGTACGAGGCCACCATGATCTCCTTCGAGAAGCCGCGCAGCTGCGTGCCCCCCGCCACGAGGCGCTTCAACGCGGGCGGGTTCTGCGCATCGTACTTGGCGAGCATCCACGTGTTCGCCTCCCAGCACGCGGCCTCGACGATGTTCTGGTATTCCTTGGGCAGCTTGTTCCACTCGTCGATGTTGAAGAACGCGGAGAGCTGCGGGCCGCCTTCCCACCAGCCGGGATAGTAGTAGTACTTGGCGATCTTGTTGAAGCCCAGCTTCTCGTCGTCGTAGGGACCGACCCACTCGGCCGCGTCGATGGTGCCCTTCTCGAGGGCGGGATAGATGTCCCCGCCCGGGATCAGCTGCGGCACGCCGCCCAGCTTCTCGATCACCTTGCCGGCCATGCCTCCGATGCGCATCTTGAGGCCCTTCAGGTCGGAGACCCTCTTGATCTCCTTGCGGAACCACCCGCCCATCTGCGCGCCGGTGTTGCCGCAGGCCACGTTGTAGATCTTGTAGTTCTTGTAGAACTCGCGGAAGAGCTCGATGCCGCCGCCGAAGAGCTGCCACGCGTTGGTCTGGCGCGCGTTCAGTCCGAAGGGGACCGCGGTATCCAGGGCGAACGCGGGATCCTTGCCCCAGAAGTAATAGGGCGCGGTGTGCGCGGCCTGCACGGTGCCGTTCTGCACTGCGTCGACCACGCCGAAGGGCGGCACGATCTCGCCGCCCGCGAACACCTGGATCTGGAACTTGCCGCCGGTGCAGGCCGCCACGCGCTTGGCCATCACCTCGGCCGCGCCGTAGATCGTGTCGAGCGATTTGGGGAAGCTCGAGGCCAGCCGCCATTTGACCTCGGGCAGGGCCGCGGCCTGGGCGCGGCTCAACGTGGGCATCATCGCGGCGCCGGTGGCGATACCGGCACCCGCGGACTTCAGGAACTTCCTGCGCTCCATGATTCGCTCCTCTTCTGGGAAATGGGTAGGGCGTGGTTTCCAGGCGAAGCGCCCGGACTGGAGCGAAGCCTAAGCGAGAACGGGCCGGGGGGGCAAGATGCCCGTGGGGCGCGCCTAGTCCCCGGCGATGGTCATGCGGTCGACGAGGATCGATCCGGTGTGCTTGGAGCCGCGCACGAGCACGTCGCGGCCGACGGCCGAGATGCCCTCGAACATCGCCGGGAGGCTGCCCGCGATCGTGACCTCCTCCACCGGGAAGCGGATTTCGCCGTCCTCGACCCAGAACCCCGCCGCCCCGCGGGAGTAGTCGCCGGTGACC
>JAAOZZ010000378.1 GCA_012274175.1 Betaproteobacteria bacterium | reverse complement strand
CGGCTGCCCTTCTATCACATCGACCCGCTCAAGATCGACCTGCGGGCGGTGACCCAGGTGATGTCTTCGGAGTACGCCCAGCGACGCGGCATCCTGCCGGTGGAGGTGACCGGGCGCGAGGTGACCATCGCCACGAGCGAGCCGCTGATGTCGAGCTGGGAGCCGGAGCTCTCCCAGATGCTGCGCCTCACGATCAAGCGCGTGATGTCCAACCCCATCGACATCGAGCGCTACCAGGGCGAGTTCTTCAACCTCGCGAAGAGCATGAAGCGCGCCGAGGCGGCGGGCGTGCCGGCGGTCGCGGGACTCAGCAATTTCGAGCAGCTGGTGGAGCTGGGCAAGGCGGGCCGCACCCTCGACGCCAACGACCACCACATCGTGCACCTGGTCGACTGGCTCTGGCAGTACGCGTTCGACCAGCGGGCGAGCGACATCCACCTCGAGCCGCGCCGGGACGTGGGCATCCTGCGCTTCCGCATCGACGGTGTGCTGCACGAGGTCTACCAGGTGCCCTACCCCGTGCTCCAGGCGATGGTGGCGCGCATCAAGATCCTCGGGCGCATGGACGTAGTGGAGAAGCGCCGGCCCCAGGACGGGCGCATCAAGACGCGCATGCCCGACGGGGAGGAGATCGAGCTGAGGCTCTCGTCGCTTCCCACCGCCCACGGCGAGAAGCTCGTGATGCGCATCTTCGATCCCGAGGTCCTGATGCGCGACTTCAAGGACCTGGGCTTCACCCAGGACGAGCACGAGACGTGGCAGCGCCTCATCAAGCAGCCGGGCGGCATCCTGCTGGTGACCGGTCCCACGGGCTCCGGCAAGACCACGACGCTCTACACGACGTTGAAGCAGCTCGCCACTCCCGAGGTCAACGTCTGCACCATCGAGGATCCGATCGAGATGATCGATCCGCGCCTGAACCAGATGCAGGTGCAGCCGGAGATCGAGCTCACCTTCGCCACGGGCGTGCGCGCCCTCATGCGCCAGGACCCGGACATCATCATGGTGGGCGAGGTGCGCGACGCGGAGACCGCGGACATGGCGATCCAGGCCGCCCTCACCGGCCACCTCGTGCTGTCCACGCTGCACACCAACGACGCGCCCACCTCGATCACGCGGCTGCTGGACCTGGGCGCGCCCGCGTACCTGCTCAACTCCACGCTGCTGGGCGTGATGGCCCAGAGGCTGGTGCGCACGCTTTGCCCCCATTGCAAGGAAAAGGTGCCCTTCAAGCGCGACGACGAGCTCAAGCTCTGGAGCACCCTGTGCTCGCCCTTCAAGGCGCCCGCCCCGGAGCACATCTACCGCCCGGTGGGATGCATCGAATGCCGCAACACCGGCTACCTCGGCCGCATCGGCATCTACGAGATCATGCAGGTCACCCGCGAGACCAAGCCCTTCATCGGCGAGCACACGGACCTCGCCGCGCTGACCCAAATCGCCTACAAGACCGGCATGAGGCCGCTGCGCGTCTCCGGCGCCACCAAGATCGCGCAGGGCATGACCACGTTCGAGGAAGTCCTGAAGACCGCTCCGCTGCCTTGAAGTCGCAGGTAGCCGATCGATGAGCATCGCGGGCAAGGCCCTCGTATCGTTGATCCTGGCGCTCGGGCTCGCGCTTTCGGGCGCCTGGATATACGTGAACGAGTCGCTGCCCACGATCGACGGGGAAACGTCGGTCCCGGGCCTGGGCGCCGCGGTGGACGTGGTGCGGGATGCCGAAGGCGTGCCCCACATCTTCGCCCGGAGCGAGCGCGACGGCTGGTTCGCGATGGGCTACGTGCACGCGCAGGATCGCCTCTGGCAGATGGAGTTCCAGCGGCGCATCGCCCAGGGACGGCTCTCCGAGCTCCTCGGCGAGCGCGCCTTCGACGTCGATCGCCTCATGCGCACCCTGGGCATCGCGCGCGAGGCCCAGCGCATCGTCGAACGCATGGATGCTGAAACGCGCGCCAACGCCGAGGCCTATGCCGCGGGAGTGAACGCATTCCTCGGCCAGGATCCGGTGCTGCCGGTCGAGTTCCAGGCCTTCCGGGTGAAGCCGGAACGCTGGAAGCCCGCCGACACCATGGCGTGGCTCCTCGTGATGGCGTGGGACCTCTCGTCCAACTGGCGCATCGAGCTCGCGCGCATGCGCTTCGCCTCGAAGCTGGGACCGGAGCGCGCGGGAGAATTCCTGCCGGCCTATCCCGGTGACAAGCCCGCGCCGCTGCCGGACTTCTCTCGCCTCTATGCCGAGGCGGCGCCCGCGGTGGATGCGCTCTTCGCGGCCTACCCGCAGCCGGGGGAGGCCATCGGATCCAACAGCTGGGTCGTCTCGGGGGCGCACACCGAGTCCGGCAAGCCGCTGCTCGCCAACGATCCCCACCTGGGGCTGCAGGCGCCGTCGCTCTGGTACCTGGCGCACCTGTCCACACCCTCGGGCAACGTGGTGGGCGGCACGCTGCCGGGCGTGCCGTTCGTGGTCCTGGGGCACAACGACGACCTCGCCTGGTCCATGACGACCACCAACGGCGATACCCAGGACCTCTTCGTGGAGCGCGTGGTCCCCGGGGATCCGGAGAGCTACGTGACGCCCACCGGAAAGGCCCGGTTCGAAGTGCGCGAAGAAGTGATCCGCGTGGGCCGGGAGGAGCGGCGCATCCGCGTGCGATCGACCCGCCACGGGCCCGTGATCTCCGACGCGGTGAAAGGCGCGGCGCAAGCCGCACCCCGGGGCTGCGTGATCGCGATCCAATGGGCCGCGCTCACCGATCGCAACGCCGTGATGCGCGCCGGGTTCGCCATGGACCGCGCGCGCAACCGCACCCAGTTCATCGAGGCCCTGCGCGACTTCCACGCGCCCCACCAGAACGTCGTGTTCGCCGATCGCGAGGGACACATCGGATTCATCGCCCCCGCGCTGGTGCCGGTACGCCGCGCGGACAACCTGGCGATGGGACGGGAGCCCGTGCCGGGATGGGACGCGAAGTACGATTGGCAGGGATTCATCCCGTTCGAGAAACTGCCCGCGCTCTTCGATCCTCCGAGCGGGCGCATCGTCACGGCCAACCAGAAAGTGACCCCGCCGGGCTACAAGCCGTTCATTTCCGTGGACTGGTTCCCGCCGTACCGCGCGCAGCGCATAGAGGAGCTGCTCGCATCGAAGCCCCGGCATTCGCTCGCCACGTTCGAGGCGATGCAGGCCGATCGCCTCTCGCGCCTCGCCCGGGAGCTGCTGCCCGTGGCCCGTGCGGCGAAGCCCGCCACCGACGCGGGACGCAAGGCGCAGGCATTGCTCGCGGGATGGAAGGGCGACATGGCCATGCATTCGGGGGCGCCGCTCGCCTTCGAGGGTTGGTACCGCGAGCTCACGCGCCTGGTCTACGCCGACGAGCTGGGAGCGCTCTTCCACGACTCGTGGGACCAGCGGGCGACCTTCATGATCGCGGTGCTGAAGGACGAGCACGGCGAGGCGCGGTGGTGCGACGACGTGCGAACCAAAGCGCGGGAGAGCTGCGCCTACCAGGCGTCGCGCGCATTCGACCTGTCGGCGCAGGACCTGGAGCGGCGATATGGGGCACAGGCCGGGTGGGAATGGGGCGCCGTGCACCGCGCCGCGGGCGACCACCATCCCTTCGCCTTCGTGCCGCTCCTCGGCCGGCTCTTCGACGTGTCGCCGGAGACCGCCGGGGATTCGTACACGGTGAACGTGGGCCACTTCCACATCGGCGACGAGGAGCGCCCGTTCGCCAATCGCCACGCTCCCAGCATGCGGGCGATCTACGACCTGGCCGACCTGGACCGCTCCGTCTTCATGCAATCGACCGGCCAGTCGGGAAACGTGCTCTCGCCCTGGTACGCGAGCTTCGCCGAGCGCTGGGCGAAGGTGCAGTACATCACGATCCCGACCCGGAGGGAGTCGATCGCCCCGGCCCATACGCTGGTGCTGAAGCCGCTTCCCCCAGCAACTCCCTGACCATCGCCGACTCCCGGGCGTAGAAGCCCTCGGTGTGGAAAGTCTCCGGAAGCTTCAGCAGCTCGTAATCCAGGTGGTGGCAGGCCTCGTGCACGAGCGTGCGCAGGAAGGTGCGGAACTTGACCACCTGCTCGCGCTGGGCGGTGCGCATCCAGACCGTGATGCGCGCGAAGCCCCCCGTGACCTCGTCGGGCTCGTAGAGCCCCTGGAGCTCGCCACCCCCATCGGCGGGGCGGCGCTCGAGCACGCGCACGCGTACGCTCGGCGTGGCGAGCCGCCCGTTGAGTCCGTCGATGAGGGCCTGGCAGGCACGCTCCACCTCCGGGCGCGCCGCCGCCGCGAGAGCCGACTCGATGGCGCGCGCGAGCGCAACCAGCGCCTCGATTCCGGGGACGGGTATGCGAGCGATCTCGTCGCTCCTGCGATAAGTCCGCTTGCTTACCGCGCTCAGCTTGTCGTAATAGGCGAAAGGCATCCCGCGAGCCCTAGGCGCGCCATTTGCGAAGCAGGCGCTCGCGCTGCGCGAGCAGCTTTTCGCGATGCAGGTTGTCCGCCGCCCCCGCCCCCGACTGGCCGGCCGCCGCGCGATAGATCGCCGTCGCCCGGCCGGTGAACGCGAATCCGGCGCGCGCGGAAAGGTCGAGCCAGAAGTCCCAATCCTCGAATATCGCGAAGGACTCGTCGAACCGGCATCCCTCGTCGACGAACGAACGGTGGAACAGCACGGCGTGGATCGCGAGGTAGTTCGAGTTGAGCAGGAATGCCCGATTGAACGGGCCGCCGAACACGCGCTGGGGCTTGCCTTCGGCGCCCACCAGCAGCGTCTGGCTATAGGCGACCCGCGCGCCCGAGCCCCGGGCCGTCGCGAGAAGCTGGGAAAGATGCTCGGGCAGGATCCCGTCGTCCTCGTCGAGGAAGGCGATCCATTCCCCACGGGCGGCGACAAGCCCGGCGTTCGCGGCCCGGGGCCGATCGAGGGCGGCGCCGCCGGCCACCCGCACCGGGACGCCCCGATGCTCCGTGAGCGCGATCCCGCGG
>JAAOZZ010000377.1 GCA_012274175.1 Betaproteobacteria bacterium | reverse complement strand
GGCCACGGCGTCGCCAAGGCGGACATCGTGATCGAGGCGATCGTCGAGAACGCGGAGGTCAAGCGCAAGCTCTTCGCCCAGGTCGAGCCGCGGATGAAGGAGGGAGCGCTCCTCGCGTCGAACACCTCGAGCATCCCGTTGCAGGAGCTCGCCTCCTCGCTGCGGCACCCGGAGCGGCTGGTGGGACTGCACTTCTTCAACCCGGTCGCGCAGATGATGCTGGTGGAGATCGTCGAGGGCCCGCGCACCTCGGAAGCGGTCATGCAGGCGGGAGCGGCGTTCGCGAGACAGATCGACAAGCTGCCGCTGCCGTGCAAGTCGGCGCCGGGCTTCCTCGTGAACCGCGTGCTCTCCCCGTACCTGCTCGAGGCGATGCTGATGGTGGACGAGGGAATTCCCCCCGAGACGGTCGACGCGGCGGCGAAGGATTTCGGCATGCCCATGGGGCCGATCGAGCTCGCCGACATGGTGGGGCTGGACATCGCGTGGGCCGTGGGCCAGGAGCTCGCGCGCCCGGGCACGCCGATCCCGAAGCAACTCCAGGCCCATATCGAGGCGAAGCAATTCGGCAAGAAATCGGGGCAGGGCTACTACACCTGGGTGAAGGGCAAGCCGCGCAAGCGGGCGGGCACCGGCACGGTCGACCTCGCGGCGCTCGCCGAGCGCATGGTGGCGCCGGCATTGAACGAGGCCGTGGCGTGCGTGCGCGAGAAGATCGTGGCCGACGCGGACCTCTGCGACGCGGGCGTCATCTTCGGCACCGGCTTCGCGCCCCATCGCGGCGGTCCGATCGCGACCATCCGCGCGCGCGGCAAGGCCGAGTGGCTGCGCGTCATGGCGCAGCTCGAGGCGAAGCACGGGCCGCGCTTCAAGCCCGATGCGGGCTGGGACGACCTCTAGCGCAGTTGCGCGCCGCCGCCGGTCCGGATAGCATGCGTGCCGCCCCACACAACCCACCCGGGAGAATCCCTTTGAAAAGCCCCATCCTCGTCCTCGCCTCCCTCCTTGCCGCGTCCGTGTTCGCCGCCACCGCGGCCGACACCAAGACCGAAGCCAAGAAGGAGCTCACGCCCCAGCAGCAGCGCATGTCCGATTGCTCGAAGCAGTCGAAGGGCATGAAGGGCGACGTGCACAAGAAGTTCATGAGCGATTGCCTCAAGGGCGAGCAGGCCGCCCCAGCCGCCAAGCCCACGCAGCAGGAAAAGATGAAGAGCTGCAACGCCGAGGCCACCGGCAAGAAGCTGAAGGGCGCCGAGCGCAAGACATTCATGTCGAGCTGCCTGAAGGGCTAGCCTTCGCCGACAGGAATGGAAAAAGGGCGGGGAGACCCGCCCTTTTCTTTGCGCGCGAGCGCGCGGTGCGGGCTCAGCGCCCCATGAGCGCGGAGAGCGAGGAGGCGACCGAGTCCTCGGAAGGCAGCTGGCCGCCGGGCGTCAGGTGGTCCACCAATCCGGGAAGCGCCTGGGCGAGATGGGACGCGAGTTGCCCCGTATCGATGCCGAAGCGTTGTGCCAGCGCGGCGACCTGGCTGTCGCCCAGCACCGACAGGAGCTGGCTTGCGTCGAGCGGCAGGTTCGCCCCGGTTCCCACCCACGAATCCGCGTGGTTTCCCAGGCCGCCTTGCCGGAAGCGCTCGATGAGCCCGCCCAGCCCTCCGTTGCCCTGCAGCACCACGCCCAGCACATCCCCCAGGGCGGAGGACCGGGTTCCCAGCTCCCGTTGCATCACGCCGCCGCGGATTTCCACGATCGAGTCGAACAAGCCCATGGCGCGTCTCCGTTGCGCGTTGTCGAACGCACATTCTTCCACGATGCCGGGAACAGCGCGCGCCCATGCCGGGTCCCGATCCGGGGTAGAATGCGCCGAGGTTCCCCCATGTCCTCCAGGCGACGCATCAGCTCCGGGTCCACGTTCGAACGAGAGATCGGCTACTCCCGCGCCGTGGTCGACGGGGAATGGATCTTCGTGTCGGGCACGACGGGCTTCGACTACGGGACCATGTCGATTTCCGAGGGATTGCCGGAGCAAGCCGAGCAATGCCTGAAGAACATCGAGGCCGCGCTTCGGGAAGCGGGCGCCAGCCTGGAGGACGTGGTCCGCGTGACCTACATCCTGCCCCACGCAGCCGAGTTCTCCCAATGCTGGCCCGTGCTTCGCAAATACTTCGGCGAGATTCGCCCCGCCGCCACCATGATCTCGGCGGGCCTCGCGGATCCGCGCATGCGCATCGAGATCGAGGCCACCGCCCTCAAGCGGCGGAAGGACTGAGCCGCGCCCTGCGGGCATGGTTTTCCGATCCGGAGTAATATTCAAACGCTCGTTTGAATCCCATCCCGCCCGGCCCATGACGACCTTTCTGCCCGAGGGCAAGCAACCCGTCCTGCGCATCGTGCCCATGCCGGCGGACACCAACGCGCATGGGACCATTTTCGGAGGCTGGGTGATGGCGCAGGTGGACATCGCGGGCAGCATCCCGGCCTGGGAGCGGGCGCAAGGCCCCGTCGTCACCGTCGCGGTGAATTCCTTCGTCTTCAAGGAAGCGGTCTACGTGGGCGACCTCGTGAGCTTCTACGCGCGCGTGCTCAAGGTGGGCCGCACGTCGATCACCGTGGACGTCGAGGTCTACGCCCAGCGCGGGCGCCGCGCGAGCCGCGGCGAGGCGGTCAAGGTCACCGAAGCCCAACTCACCTACGTCGCCGTCGACGGCGAGCGCCGGCCGCGCCCCGTCCCCGACGCGATCGCGGAGGCATGACATGAGCGAGCTCACCCTTCCCCAGGCGGCGAAGGCCGCCGCGAGCCCCGCGCCCAAGGCGCCCGCCCCGCGCCTCATCATCAGGAAGGCGGCGGTGCTCGGCGCGGGCGTGATGGGCGCGCAGATCGCCGCGCACCTGGCCAACGCCAACGTGCGGCCGCTGCTCTTCGAGCTGGCCGCCGAGGGCAAGGACCGCAACGCCAACGCGAGGAAGGCGATCGACGGCCTCGTGAAGCTCAATCCGAGCCCGCTCGCCACGGACGCGGCCGCCCGGCAGATCGTGCCGGCGAACTACGACGAGCACCTGCACCTGCTCGCCGATTGCGACCTGGTGATCGAGGCGATCAGCGAGCGCATGGACTGGAAGAAGGCGCTGTTCGAGAAGGTGGCGCCGCACGTGGGACCGAACGCGATCTTCGCGTCGAACACCTCCGGGCTTTCGATCTCCGAGCTCGCGAAGACGCTGCCCGCGGCGCTGCGGGGGCGCTTCTGCGGCATCCACTTCTTCAATCCCCCGCGCTACATGCGCCTGGTGGAGATCGTCCCCACGAAGGACACCGATCCGGCGATCGTGGACCGCCTCGAGACGTTCCTTACCACGACGCTGGGCAAGGGCGTGGTCCGCGCCAAGGACACGCCCAACTTCGTCGCCAATCGCGTGGGCGTCTTCTCGATGCTCGCGACCATGCATCACACGGTCGCGTTCAAGCTGGGCTTCGACGAGGTCGACGCGCTCACCGGCCCGGCGATCGGCCGCGGCAAGAGTGCCACGTATCGCACCGCCGACGTGGTGGGGCTGGACACCCTGGGCCACGTCGTGAAGACCATGGCCGACACGCTCCCCGCCGATCCGTGGGCCGCTTACTACCGCTCGCCGGAATGGCTGGCCCAGCTCGTCGCGAAGGGCGCCCTCGGCCAGAAGACCAAGGCGGGCATCTACGTGAAGAAGGGCAGGGACATCCACGTGCTGGACCTGGCCCTCAAGGACTACCGTCCCTCGGCCGGGGCGATCGCGCCCGAAGTCCAGGAGATCCTCAAGGAGCGCAATCCCGCCCAGCAGCTGGCGAAGCTGCGCGCGTGCGGGCATCCCCAGGCGCAGTTCCTCTGGGCGATCCTGCGCGACGTCTTCCACTATTGCGCCGTGCACCTGGCCGAGATCGCCCATTGCGCGCGCGACGTGGATCTCGCGATCCGCTGGGGCTTCGGATGGCAGCGCGGGCCGTTCGAGCTGTGGCAGGCAGCCGGCTGGCAGCAGGTGGCCAAGTGGATAGCGGAGGACATCGCCGCCGGCAAGGCGATGGCGAGCGCGCCGCTGCCGGCGTGGGTCTCCGACGGTCGCTCCGGCGTGCATACGCACCAGGGCTCGTTCTCGGCCGAGGACGACACGATGCACACGCGCTCGACGTTGCCGGTGTACCGGCGCCAGCTTTTTCCCGAGCTGGTGCTGGGCGAGAAATCGCCGGATCGCGGCGCCACCGTCTTCGAGGACGAGGGCGTGCGCATGTGGCACCAGGGCGACGGCATTGCGATCGTGTCGTTCAAGAGCAAGATGCATTCCCTCGGCGTCGAGGTGCTGCAGGGATTGAACCGCGCGCTCGACGAGGCGGAGAAGGGCTATGACGCGCTGGTGATCTGGCACGAGGCTCCGTTCGCCGTGGGTGCGAACCTCAAGGCCGCGCTCGAGTCCCTCAAGGCCGGGCAGTTCGAGGACTTCGAGCGGATGGTGGCGCTCTTCCAGCAGACTTCGCAGCGCCTCAAGTACAGCCCCGTTCCCACCGTGGCCGCCGTGGAAGGCATGGCCCTGGGCGGCGGGTGCGAGTTCGTGATGCACGCCCAGCGCGTGGTGGCCGCGCTCGAGAGCTACATGGGGCTGGTCGAGGTCGGCGTGGGGCTGCTGCCCGCGGGCGGCGGGCTCAAGGAATTCGCCGAGCGCACCGTCGCCTGGGCCCGGGGCGGGGACACCTTCCCCGAGCTGCAGCGCGTCTTCCGGCAGATCGCCATGGCGGAAGTCTCGAAGAGCGCGGAGCACGCGCGCGAGATGGGCTACCTCAAGGCCTCGGACATCGTGATCCTCCACCCGGGCGAGCTGCTCTACGTGGCCAAGCAGCAGGCGCGCGCGATGGCCGAGTCCGGCGCGCGGCCGGCGCTGGCACCGGCGCAGATCCCGGTGGCCGGCGACACGGGCATCGCCACCCTCAAGATGCTCCTCGTCAACATGAAGGAAGGCGGCTTCATCTCCGAGCACGACTACGAGATCTCCTCGCGCATCGCGACGATCCTTTGCGGCGGCGAGGTCGAGCCCGGGAGCCTGGTGGACGAGAAGTGGCTCCTCGACCTCGAGCGGCGCCATTT
>JAAOZZ010000376.1 GCA_012274175.1 Betaproteobacteria bacterium | reverse complement strand
GCGCCGCCGGGCGAGCCGGGCGGATCCCATCGCAATGAGCCCGGCACATTCGGCTCCGCGCCGCCGCCCCGGCTCGACATGGATGCGCTGCGCAAGCGCGCGGGCGAGATCGCGCGCGAAGGCACCGGCAATCGCGCGCCCTTTCCTTTCCCGATGCCGCCCATCCCGAAGGCCAAGTCGAAGATGGAGCAGGCGCTCGAGAACGCGCGCAAGCCCGATTGCCGCACCGCCTACAAGGACCTGGGCCTCGCCGCCGTCGTGCCGCTCATCGCGAACGAGTTCGGCGAGGGCAACTGCCGCTGGTGACGGCCGTGCTGGCTAGCCCACCAGCCACTGCGCGAAACGGGTCCATTGCGGCGTCCCCGCCACCAGGAAGCGCGCGACCTGGGAGCCCACGATGAATGCGATCCCCGCGATGAACGCGGGATGCATCCTGCGGTTCTTCACCGAGTCGAACGCGATGCATCCGATCAGCAGCAGGTCGGTCACGGCGAAGAAGGCCGGCAGCCCGCCCGCCTGCAGGAAATCCAGCGGGATGCGCGCGACCGCCGCCGTGACGATGCCCAGGCTCGCCAGCAGCATGAGCCGCTTGTGGAAATCCGCGCGCTTGCGGTACCGGATCGCCGCCGAGACGAGGGTCGCGAAGACCACCATGTCGCCCAGGGGGATCGCGAGGAACACGAGCGGCGGCGGCCCGGGGGTCGCGCCGTTCTTCGCCGCGACGAGCGCGGTCGTGGTTCCGACCACCACCACCAGTGCGGCGAGCACCGCTCCGGCGACTCCTAGCTTGCGGTGCAGCGCGGTGCGCCCCGAGGCGACGAGCCGCACCTGCACCAGGAAGAGCGTGAACCACGCCGTCATCACCAAGCCGTGCACGTGCTTCAGCGTAGTGAGCTCGGGCGTGCCGAACATGCCCTTCAGGTAATAGGTGCGCGCGAATCCCGCGAAGATGACGAGGAGCGCCGCGATCGCACCCCAGGTGTAGAGACGGCGTTCGCCTGCCTTGCGAAGCACCGCGTCGTCGAGCGTCGTGCTGGCCATTTTTGTTCTCCCCTGGATGGTGGCGGATCGCGACCGCGCGTATTGTGGCCTGCGCCGCCGGGCGCGCCAAGGGAAACCTCCTAGCGGTATCCCGCGGCCTGCAGCTCGAAGAGCTCCGCGTAGCGCCCGCCCTGGGCGAGCAGCTCCTCGTGGGTGCCGACGGCCTCCAGCAGGCCCTCGCCCAGCACCACGATGCGATCGGCCATGCGCACGCTGGAGAAGCGGTGGGAGATCAGCACCGCCGTGCGCCCGGCGCTCATCTCCTTGAAGTGCTGGAAGACCTCGAACTCCGAGCGCGCGTCGAGCGCGGCCGTGGGCTCGTCCAAGACCAGGAGCCGGGCATCTCGCATGTAGGCCCGCGCGATCGCGATCTTCTGCCACTCGCCGCCCGACAGGTCGATGCCGGTGCGGAAGCGCTTGCCGATCACCTGGTCGTATCCGCCGGGGAGCTTCCGGATCACCTCGTCGGCCCCGCTGCGCCGCGCCGCGGCGACGATCCGGTCGCGATCGCCCACCGCGTCGATCTGCCCTACGGCGATGTTCTCCGCGGCCGTCAGGTGATAGCGCACGAAGTCCTGGAAGATCACGCCGATGTTGGCGCGCAGCTCGAACAGGTCGTACTCGCGCAGGTCGTGGCCGTCGAGCAGGATGCGGCCCTCGTCGGGATCGTACAGGCGCGTGAGGAGCTTCACGAGCGTGGTCTTTCCCGCACCGTTCTCGCCCACGAGCGCCAGCACCTCGCCCGAGCGCAGCGTGAACGAGAGGTGCCGCACCGCCCAGTGCTCGGCGCCGGGATAGCGGAAGCCCACGTCCTCGAACGCGAAGCCCTCGCGGACCAACTTCGGAAATGCAAGAGGATGGGGCGGCGAGACGATCTCCGGCCGGATCTCGAAGAAGGAGAACAGGTCGTCCAGGTAGAGCGCCTGGCCCGCCACCGACGAGAAGCCCATGAGGAAATTCTCGAGCAGCGTGCGCAGGCGCCGGAACGATCCCGCGAGGAAGGTGAGCGCCCCGACGCTGAATTCCCCGTGCAGCGTGCGCCACACGATGTACGCGTAGGCCACGTAGTACGCGCTGGTGCCGATGGCGGTGAGCATGCTGCCCCATCCCGCGCGCCGCAGCGCGAGGCGCCGGTTGGCGGTGAAGAAGCGGGTCGCGATCTGCCGGTAGCGCTCCATCAGGAAATCGTTGAGCCCGAAGATCTTCGCTTCCTTCGCCGTCTCGACGCTGGCGGCGGTCTGGCGCACGTAGTCGAGCTCGCGCTGCTCGGGGGCGCGCCGGTAGTTCATCCAGTAGGCCTGGGCGTTGAAGTACGCCTCGCCGATGAACGCGGGCACGAGGGCCACGGCCATCAGCACGAGCAGCCACGGCGCGTACCAGAAGAGCCCCGCGCCGAAGCTCACGATGGTGACCACGTCCTGCGCCTGGTTGAACACCTGCCCCATGAGGCCCATGCGCCCGGCGGCCTGGCGGCGCGCCCTCTCCAGCCGGTCCTGCAGCTCGCTGTCCTCGAAGTCCTCGAGGTCGAGCGTTGCGGCGTGGGCCATGAGGCGCAGGCTGGTGACGATGCTGAAGCGCTCCGACAGCAGCGAGTCGAGCAGCGACACCGCCCGTCCCAGCAGGTCGGAGAGCACCGCGAGCACGAACTCGACGAGGAGCAGCGTGACGACGGGATCGAGGATGCCGCTCGCGAGCCATTCCTGGAGCGTGTTCCCGGCGGGCGGGGCCTTGGCGATGCGCACCACCGCGTCGATGATGAGCGCGCCCACGTAGAGGGTCGCCACGGGCAGCAGGGCCCGCACGAGGCGCAGCGCACCGAGGGTGATCGTGATCGCGGGGCTCGACCGCCAGACGAGCTTGAGGAAGGGCGGGATAT
>JAAOZZ010000375.1 GCA_012274175.1 Betaproteobacteria bacterium | reverse complement strand
GCCTCCATGGACGCAAAGGCATGGAGGCGGCGGTGAACACAGGCAAGCCGGGACCGGGAAAGGCGCGTGGGATGCGCTCGATTCTCATTCTCGCCGTGGCGTTCACGGCCTTCACCGGCGCGGCGTACGGAGCCAGCGGATCGGGCGCTTCCCGCGTGCGCTCGAGCGTCGACTTCGCGATCGTCATTCCCGCCGTCGTGCGGGCGAAGGCGCTTACCGAGCCCCGTTCCCTGCCCATCGAGGATTCGGACGTGCAGCGCGGATACATCGACGTCGACGATGAGAGCTCGCTCATGCTCACCTCGAACGCCGCCTCCGGATACGCGGTGTCGGTGGCGTTCGACCCGCGACTCGTCGCTCGCGTCGCGGTGCGCATCCAGGGCAACACGCTCGAGGCCGAGTCCCAGGGAAGCTGGCTGCATGTCGACGCGCCGCGGATGATCGATGCGCCGTTGCGGGTGGGCTACCGGATCTTCCTCACCTCGGGTGCCCGGGCGGGCACGTATCGCTGGCCGGTGGCGCTCGCCTTCGGCACCGGGGCGTAACGCTTACGCGTACATGTGCAGGCCGCCGTTCACCGAGAGGTTGGTGCCGGTGATGTAGGAAGCCTTGTCGGAGGCGAGGAATCCCACCGCGTCGGCCACCTCTTCGGGCATCGCGAGGCGCCCGGCGGGAATTTCCGCGACGATCTTGCGCCGGACGTCCTCGCGGATCGCCATGACCATGTCGGTCTGCACGTACCCGGGCGAGACGGCGTTCACCGTGATGCCCTTCCTCACCACTTCCTGGGCGAGGGACTTGGTGAATCCGAGGAGGCCCGCCTTGGCTGAGGCGTAGTTGGTCTGGCCGAATTGGCCGCGCACCGCATTCACCGACGAGATGTTGATGATCCGCCCCCAGCCGCGCTCCACCATGCCGTCGATCACGTGGCGCGTCACGTTGAAGACGCTGTCGAGGTTGGTGGACAGCACGGAGCGCCATTGCTCTGGCGTCATCTTGCGGAATACCGCATCGCGCGTGATGCCCGCGCAGTTCACGAGCACGGCCACCGGGCCGTGCTCCGCCTCGATGCGCCGCACCATTTCGCCCATGGCGTCGAAATCGGTCACGTCGCCGAAGGCGAGCGCGCTGCTCGTGCCGTTGAGCCCCGCGGCGGCCATTTCCCGGCGCCATTTCTCCTCGGAGCCCGGGATCGCATAGTTGGCCACCACGAACATCCCGTCGGCGGCGAGGCGCTTGCATACCGCCGTGCCGATGCCGCCCACCCCGCCCGTCACGAGCGCAAGCTTCTTGTCCATCGTTTCGCTTTCCCCGCCGGTGGACCGGCGCCAAAAAAAACCCCAGGTTGCCCTGGGGTTCGAACCTTTATCTTGCGATAAAGGAGGAGGAGCCTTGAATTCGGTTTCGCGCGGGCGTCACTTCCGCGGCTTGGCGCTCGCCGTGGCGCGCACGCCCGCATCGGCGAAGCTCGCGACGTGCTTGGCGGCCTTGGTGAAGCTGTCGAAGGCGGCGGTCGTCGCGGCGAGGGACGACTTGATCGCCGCCACGGCCACGTCGCCGCCCGCGGGGGCCGCCTTCGCGGCCTGGTCGACGGTCTCGGTGACGGCTTGCTGGAAGGAGCTCATGCGCTCCTCGGCGAGGCGCGAAAGCTCGGTCTGCGCCCCGGAGGCGACCTCGTAGAGGCTGCGCGAGTAGCCCATGATGTTCTCCAGGGCGTTCTCGGCGATGCGGGTGCGAAGCGACATCAGCTCCTGCATGTCCTTCGCTCCGGCGAGGGCCTTCGCGTTGAGGGTCGCCTGGCTGAGGGCGCCCTTTGCGTACTCGAGCTGGACCGCGAACGCCCGCTCGGTGCTGTCCATGGAGATGCGCGTGAGGCGCGCGGCCGTGTCGACGGTGGCGCTGCTCAGCTCGGACAACGGGTTCGCGATGGCGGGCATTGCATCTCTCCTCGGTTGCGGCTCCCGGCGGATCCTGCGCCGGCGCTTCTGGTCCATTTGCGCCGCGCATGGTGCGCCGCAACAAATTCATTCTAGGAAGGGGAAGCGGCGCTGTCAAGGGTATTTTGGTGCAATGCACCACGATTCCCGAGCCGCACTGCCGCAACTGGGCAATCTGTAATAAAATGAAGCACTTGAATCCAGTCCGGCGCAGGGTGCGCGAGCTGCGCACATGAGCGAATTGATGTAGCGCAGCATCCGACAGGGAAAATTGCACATGGCCTCGCCCCGCATCATCAAGAAATACCCGAACCGGCGGCTCTACGACACGGAAACGTCCACCTACATCACGCTCGCGGAGGTGAAGGAGCTCGTGCTGGGGTACAAGCTGTTCCAGGTCCAGGACGCGAAGTCGGGCGAGGACCTCACGCGCGCGATCCTGCTGCAGATCATCCTCGAGGAGGAATCGGGCGGCGTGCCGATGTTCTCCACCGACATGCTCGCCAACATCATCCGCTACTACGGGCACGCCATGCAGGGGCTCATGGGCTCGTACCTGGAGCGCTCGATCTTCGCCTTCCACGAGGCCCAGAAACGCTTCCAGGAGCAGACCCAGTCCCTCTACGGCGAGCTGCCGAAGGTGCCCGCGGACGCGTGGACGCCATTCGTATCCCAGCCAAACAAGATCCCGAACGTGATGGGCGGCTACCTCGAGAAGGGCGCCAAGGCGGTGATCGACATGCAGGAGGAGCTGCGCAACCAGGCCCTCAAGCTCTTCTCCGGATTTCCCTATCCCAACGCGCCGGACGAAGGCGCGGCGGAACATGCGCAGGGCGCGAAGCCGCGCGGCCGCCCCGCGGCCAAGGCCGGCGCCCCGCGCAAGCCGCGCTCGCGCAAGTAACCGCGCTTCCGTGACCGCTTCCCTTCCCAAGGCGCGCCCGCAGCCCGACACCGCGCCGCGCGTGGGCTTCGTCTCCCTCGGCTGCCCCAAGGCGCTGGTGGATTCCGAGGCCATCCTCACGCAGCTGCGCGCCGAGGGCTACGACATCGCGCCCACGTACGCCGGCGCCGACCTCGTGGTGGTGAACACCTGCGGCTTCATCGACGCCGCCGTGCGGGAATCCCTCGACGCCATCGCGGAAGCGCTCGCGGAAAACGGCAAGGTGATCGTGACCGGCTGCCTCGGCGCCAAGGGCGACATCGTGCGCGAGGCCCACCCGGACGTGCTCGCCGTCACCGGGCCCCACGCCCGGGACGAGGTGATGGCCCACGTGCACTCGCACCTGCCCCGGCCGCACGATCCGTACACCGACCTCGTCCCGCCCCAGGGCATCCGCCTCACGCCGAAGCATTACGCGTACCTCAAGATCTCCGAGGGCTGCAACCACCGCTGCACGTTCTGCATCATTCCCTCCCTGCGCGGAGATCTCGTGAGCCGCCCCGTGGGCGACGTGATGCACGAGGCCGAAAGCCTGGTGCGCTCGGGCGTGAAGGAGCTGCTCGTCATCTCCCAGGACACCAGCGCCTACGGCGTGGACGTGAAGTACCGCGTGGGCTTCTGGGGCGGGCGGCCGGTGAAGACCCGCATGACGGAGCTTTGCCGCGCGCTGGGCGAGCTGGGAGCCTGGGTGCGCCTGCACTACGTCTATCCCTACCCGCACGTGGACGAGGTGGTTTCCCTCATGAGCGAGGGCAGGATCCTGCCCTACCTGGATGTGCCGTTCCAGCACGCGAGCCCGCGCATCCTCAAGCTCATGAAGCGGCCCGCCTCCACCCAGAAGAACCTCGAGCGCATTCGCGGCTGGCGCGCCGCGTGCCCGGACATCACGCTGCGTTCCACGTTCATCGTGGGGTTTCCCGGCGAGACGGAACGCGAGTTCGAGGAGCTGCTCGCGTTCCTGCAGGAGGCCCAGCTCGATCGCGTGGGCTGCTTCGCGTATTCGCCGGTGGAGGGCGCCCGGGCGAATGCGCTCCCCGACCCGGTGCCCGAAGCCGTGAAGGAAGAGCGGCGCGAGCGCTTCATGGGCGTCCAGGCGCAGATCAGCCGCGCGAGGCTCGCGCGCAAGGTGGGGCGCGTGGTCGACATCCTCGTCGACGAGGTGAAGGGATCGAAAGCGGTGGGAAGGAGTGCCGCGGACGCGCCCGAGATCGACGGCGTGGTGCAGGTCGACGGCGCGCGGGGATTGTCGGTCGGCCAATTCGCGAAGGTGAGGATCACCGCCGCGGGAGAGCACGACCTCGCGGCGCGCGTGGTCCCGCGCCGCTAGTCCCCGAGCACCGTCTTCACCGCCGAGACCAGCGCCGCGGCCCCGATGGGCTTGGCGATGTAGCCGTCGGCGCCCGCCTGCAATCCGCGGATCACGTCGCTGCGCTCGTTGTGCACCGTGAAGAGGATCACCGGCGTGTCCTTGATCCGCCCGTGGCGGCGCATGCGCTCGAGGAACTCCAGCCCGCTCATCTCCGGCAGGTCGACGTCGAGCAGCAGCAGCGCCGGCGCTCCCAGGCGGTACATGTGGCGCGCGGCATCCCGCGGGTTGGAGGCGACCGCCGCCTGGTAGCCCGCGGCGCGCAGCACGTGGGCGGCGAGCTCGGCGGTGGGCGCATCGTCGTCGACCACCAGGACGATGCGGTTGGGCGCCCGGTGGGCTGCCTTGCGCGCGGCCACCACGTGGAATCCCTCTCGACCGAGCGAGCGCTCGCCGATCAGCGCCTCTTCCTCGTCGCGCCGGGTGGGCGCGGACGCGGCAGGAGGCGGCGGCGCCGTGAAGATCGAGGTGAAATCGAGATCGAACGGATCGGGCACGTCCTCGAGCTGCGGCGCGTTCGCGTCCAGGCGCGGCAGGGATCCTCCGGCCTTCATCGCGGCTCCTGCAGCGCCTCGTAATGGCGGGACCACATATCCCGGATCTGCTGGACGTGAGCATGCCGAACATGGACGGCATGGC
>JAAOZZ010000050.1 GCA_012274175.1 Betaproteobacteria bacterium | reverse complement strand
GTATTCGCGCTCGAGCAGTACCAGCCCGTGCCGCCCGATTCCCTCGTTCAACGCCACGTCCTCGTCGGCAAGCGCCCGGGCCTCGGCCCAGGCCGCACGCCTGCGCTCGGCCGGGGCGAGCGGCGCGAGGCGCTCGCGCATGCGCCCGATGGCCCACGCGAGGTTCACCGCCGTGGGACGCGTGGCGCGCAGGAGCGTCGAGGCCGCCGAGATGGATCCGTCGGAAGGATCGTGGGCCACGGCCAGCGCGAGACCGTGAGCGGCCGCGATCCCGATGAGCGGCGCGCCGCGCACCCGCATGGAGCGGATCGCCTCGGCCATCGCATCCACCGTGGCGATCGTGCGCGTCTCGAACACGTGGGGCAGCCGCGACTGGTCGATGATGTGCACCACATCCCCGGCTTCGTCGGCCCAGATGCTGCGGTAATGCTTGTCTCCGACTTTCATTCGCCGATTTTAACGGAATGGGCCGGGGCGATGGCGATGCGGTGGTTGCCCGCGAAGCCGTGATGAAATCCTGCAAGTTGTCGCGTCATGCCCTACGGCCCCGATCCCCGGCCGAGCGTTTCCCCGGCCTCGAGGGGCGCGTCTCCCCGGCCTCGAGAGGCGCGAAACGACGCGTGACTGCGCACGTTTTCCTGTAAAATTCAGGTTTCCAGCACGGGGTTCGCACATGACCAAGTACGTCTTCGTGACCGGTGGCGTGGTTTCGTCGCTCGGGAAGGGCATCGCCGCCGCCTCCCTCGCCGCCATCCTCGAATCGCGCAAGATCAAGGTCTCCCTCGTCAAGCTGGACCCCTACATCAACGTCGATCCCGGCACCATGTCGCCGTTCCAGCACGGCGAGGTGTTCGTGACCGAGGACGGCGCGGAAACGGACCTGGACCTCGGCCACTACGAGCGCTTCGTGTCGGCCAAGATGACCAAGGCCAACAACTTCACCACCGGCCAGATCTACGAGCGCGTCATCAACAAGGAGCGCAGGGGCGACTACCTGGGCGGCACGGTGCAGGTCATCCCCCACATCACCGACGAGATCAAGGCCTCCGTCAAGGCCGCGTGCCGCGACGCCGAGGTGGGCATCATCGAGATCGGCGGAACCGTGGGCGACATCGAATCGCTCCCCTTCCTCGAGGCCATCCGCCAGATGGGCATCGAGGAGGGCCGCATCAACACCTGCTACATCCACTTGACCCTCGTGCCGCACCTCGCCTCCGTGGGCGAGATCAAGACCAAGCCCACGCAGCACTCGGTGAAGGAGCTGCGCGGCATCGGCATCCAGCCCGACGTCGTGATGTGCCGCTCCGAGAAGCCGATCCCCGAGGACGACCGGCGCAAGATCGCGCTCTTCACCAACGTGGACGTGCGCTCGGTGATCTCCGCCTACGACGCCGATTCCATCTACAAGATCCCGGTGATGCTCCACAAGCAGGGCCTGGACGAGATCGTCTGCCGCAAGCTGGACCTCGCCGCCTATCCCGCCGACCTCACGATGTGGGAGCACATCGTCGAGGCGCTGGAGAACCCGGAGCGCACCGTCGACATCGCCATGGTGGGCAAGTACGTCGACCTCCAGGATTCCTACAAGTCGCTCTCGGAGGCGCTGGTCCACGCCGGCATCCACACCCGCACCAAGGTCAACATCCACTACGTCGACTCCGAGCAGATCGAGGCGAAGGGCACCGATACGCTGAAGGACATGGACGCCGTGCTGGTGCCGGGCGGCTTCGGCAAGCGCGGCGTCGAGGGCAAGATCGCGGCGGTGAAGTACGCGCGGGAGAACAACGTGCCCTACCTCGGCATCTGCCTCGGGATGCAGATCGCGGCCATCGAGATCGCGCGCAACAAGTGCGGCCTCGAAGGTGCGAATTCCACGGAGTTCGATCCCGACACGCCGCACCCGGTGATCGCGCTCATCACCGAGTGGCAAAGCAACGACGGGCGGGTGGAGCGCCGCGACGCGCAGTCCAACCTCGGCGGCACGATGCGCCTGGGCGCGCAGCCGTGCACGGTGAAGAAAGGCACGCTCGCTTACCGCATCTACGGCAAGGAGACCGTCGCCGAGCGCCACCGCCACCGCTACGAGGTGAACAATCATTACGTGCCGCGCCTCGAGGCCGCGGGGCTCGTGATCGGCGCCAAGACCAAGGCCGAGGACCTGACCGAGATGGCGGAGCTCGCGGGCCACCCGTGGTTCTTCGGCTGCCAGTACCACCCCGAGTTCACCTCCACGCCGCGCGACGGGCACCCGCTCTTCATCTCGTTCATCAAGGCCGCGCAGGAGCAGCACAAGCAGCGCGTGCCGGAGCCGGGATTGAAGGTCATCGGCGGCTCGGCCGCTTGAATCGCTGCCTCTCCGAGCGGAGAGGGGCGGGGAGAGGGTCACCTTGAAGCTGTGCGGATTCGATGTCGGGCTCGACAGGCCGCTGTTCCTGATCGCCGGCCCCTGCGTGGTCGAAAGCGAGCAGCTCCAGATGGACGTGGCGGGGCAGCTGAAGGAGATGACGGGCGCGCTGGGCATCCCTTTCATCTTCAAGTCGTCGTACGACAAGGCGAACCGCAGCTCCGGGAAATCCTTCCGCGGGCCGGGGATGGAGAAGGGCCTCGAGATCCTCGCCAAGGTGCGCAAGGTGATCGGCGTGCCGGTGCTGACCGACGTGCACACCGAGGGAGAAATCGCCCGGGTGGCGGCGGTGGTCGATGTGCTGCAGACGCCCGCGTTCCTTTGCCGGCAGACGGATTTCATCCATGCCGTGGCCTCCGCGGGCAAGCCGGTGAACATCAAGAAGGGGCAGTTCCTCGCCCCCGGCGACATGAAGAACGTGGTCGCCAAGGCGCGCGAGGCGAGCGGCGCCGACAACATCCTCGTGTGCGAGCGCGGCGCCTCCTTTGGCTACAACAACCTGGTGTCGGACATGCGTTCGCTCGCGATCATGCGCGAGACCGGTGCGCCGGTGGTGTTCGATGCGACCCATTCGGTGCAACTGCCCGGCGGCCAGGGCACGACCTCCGGAGGCCAGCGCGAGATGGTGCCGGTGCTGTCGCGCGCTGCGGTCGCGGTCGGCGTGGCGGGCCTCTTCATGGAGACCCATCCCGACC
>JAAOZZ010000049.1 GCA_012274175.1 Betaproteobacteria bacterium | reverse complement strand
GGCGGCAGCCGAGCGCTTCGCGCAATCCTCCGGTGCCCTGGCGATCCACGCGTTCGACCAGGCCGAGACAATCGCCGGCCAGGGCACGGTCGGCGCCGAGCTCGAGGCACAGGCGCCGGATCTGGACGCGCTGCTGGTGGCGGTGGGCGGCGGCGGGCTGATCGCGGGCATCGCCGCGTGGTACGAAGGCCGCATGGCCGTGATCGGCGTGGAGCCGGAAGAAGCGCCCACGCTCACGCGGGCGTTCGAAGCGGGCGCGCCGGTCGATGCTCCCGCGGGCGGCATCGCCGCCGATTCCCTCGCGCCGCGCCGGGTCGGGGAGCTCGTGTTTCCCATCGCACGGCGCCACGTCGAGCGCACGGTGCTCGTGACCGACGAGGCGATCCGGGAGGCGCAGCGCCGATTGTGGAAAGTGCTGCGCATCGTGGCCGAGCCCGGCGGCAGCGCCGCGCTCGCCGCACTCACCTCGGGTGCGTGGCGGCCGCGGCCCGGGCAGGCGATCGGCGTGCTCCTCTGCGGGGCCAACACCACCGCGGTGCGCTTCGACTAGACGTCGGGTACGCCCATGTCTCCGCGGCCTTCTTCCAGGGCGCGCCGCACCGGTTCCGGCGTTCCGGCGCTTTCAGCGCGCGAGCAGCACTACCCCGTCGGCAAGGTAGAACAGGCCCAGCACCATCACCGTCCAGCGCGTCCAGCGGCGGAACGACACGTCGTTCATGCGCTCGAGGATGCCGCGCGACATCGAGGTGCCGGCGAACGCGAGCAGCACCATCATGGCCCCCAGCCAGGGATCCACGCGGCCGCCTTCCACGCTCACGACCGCGCCGAAATAGACGATCTTCGTGACGTGGCTGAAGCTCTGGGTCATCGCCTTGGTGGCGACCACCGCATGGCGGCGCATCATCGAGCGCACGAAGAAGATGTCGAGGATCGGGCCCGACACGCCGGCGGTGAGTGCCAGCGCCGAGCAGGCGAATCCGCAGGCGAGCGGATGGCCCTTGCGCTGCACGTTGAGGTGCAGGCCTTCGGGCAGCCACAATGTCACGAACGGGGTGAGCCCCAGCACGATGAACGCGACGGGCTTGCCCACCACGAGGCGCACCGCGGCGAAGATCGCCAGCGCGGCGAGCGCGCCGTAGCAGTAGCCGCGGAAGATCCTCCAGTCGACGTCCTTGCGCCAGAGGAAGGCGCGCCATCCGTTGGCCGCGAGCTGCGTGATCCCGTGCAGCATCATCGCCGCGGGCAGCGGCATCAGTGCCAGCAGGACGCCCATCAGGATCATGCCGCCCGCCATGCCGAGGATGCCGGAGATGAACGAGGTGACGAGGGCCGAGGCGGCGAGGATCGCCACCAGCAGGACGGTGGGCATCGGATTCCCGCGTTACGGGCTCAGGCGCACTGCACGGCGCCCGCGTCCCGCAGGGCGTCGATCTGCGCGTCCGAGTAGCCCAGGGAGGAGAGGACTTCCCGGGTGTGCTGGCCCAGCACGGGTGCTGCGCGCTCGACCGCGCCGGGCGTGTCGGAGAACTTGATCGGCAGGCCCAGCGCGCTCACGCGCCCGGCGCGCGCGTGCTCCACCTCCACCACCATCTCGCGCGCCTTCACCTGGGGGTCGGCGAGCATGTCGCCGATCCGGTTCACCGGCCCGACGGGGACGCCCGCCGCCTCGAACTCCCGGATCCACTCGGCGGAGGAGCGTACCCGCAGCCGTTCGGCGATGAGCGGGGTGAGCGCGTCGAGGTTGCGCATGCGGTCGCCGTTGGTCCGGAAGCGCGCGTCCTGGACGAGCTCCGGGCGTCCGATCACCTTCGCGATGCGTTCCCAATTGGACTGGTTCGCGCCTCCGACGTTGATCCAGCCGTCGCTCGTGGGAAACGCCTGGTAGGGCGCGGTGAGGATGTGGGCGGAGCCGGAAGGCCCCGGATTCACGCCGGTGGCGAAGAAGATCGCCGATTGCCAGTAGGTCTGCTGGATCGCCGCTTCCATGAGCGAAGTTTCCACCACCTGGCCGCGGCCCGTCTGCTGGCGCGCGTACAGCGCGCTCACGATCCCCAGCGCGGCGAAGATGCCCGCGTTGATGTCCGCGATGGGCGTGCCCGATTTCACCGGCGGCCCGCCCGGCTCGCCCGTGATGCTCATGATGCCCGCTACACCCTGGGCGATGAGGTCGAAGCCACCCTTGTCGGCATAGGGCCCGGTGCGCCCGTACCCCGACACCGCGCAATAGACGAGGCGGGGATTCAACTCCCGCAGCACCTCGTAGCCCAGGCCCAGCTTTCCCAGCGTGCCCTTGCGGTAGTTCTCCGTGACCACGTCCGCGTCGGCGAGCAGGCGCTTGACCACCTCGAGCCCGCCGGGGACCTTGAGGTTCACCGCGATGCCGCGCTTGTTGCGATTGAGCATCATGAACGCCGCCGACTCGCCCGCGATCGAGGGCTCGGAGTAGCTGCGGGTGTCGTCGCCGCCGGGCAGCTTCTCCACCTTGATCACGTCCGCCCCCATGTCGGCGAGCAGCATGCCGCAGGTGGGGCCCGCCATGATCTGCGCGAGCTCGACGACCTTGATTCCCTTCAGCGGCCCCTTCACTTGCCCTTGAACTCCGGCTTGCGCTTGGCGAGGAACGCCTGGTAGCCGATCTGGAAGTCCTCGGTGCCGAAGCACGCGAAGCCCTCGTTGTACTCGGCGCCCGTGAGCGGCGCGGAGTCGCGCAGGCGGCGCGCGAATTTCTTGTGCCAGCGGGCCACCAGCGGCGCGCCCTCGGCGATGCGCTGCGCCGTGGCGCGCGCCTCGGCCTCCACCTGGTCGTCCGGGACCACGCGGGTGACGAGGCCCTTGTCCTTCGCCTCGGCCGCGTCGAACACGCGCCCCTCGAGGAGCAGCTCGAGGGCGGTCGCCTCGCCGGCGAGCGCGATGAGGGATGCGATCTCGGAGTAGGCCATCACGAGTCCCAGGCGGTTGATGGGCACGCCGAAGCGGCTCGACTCGCCGCAGATGCGGATGTCGGCGAGCCCCGCGATCTCGAGGCCGCCGCCCACGCAGATGCCGTGGATCTGCGCCACCACCGGGTGGCGGCAGCCGCCGATCGCCTCGATGGTGCGGCGCATGTCCGCGCCGTACTCCCGCGCCTGCTCGACGTTGGAGCGCTCGGTGGCGAACTCCGAGATGTCGTTGCCGGGCGCGAAGGCCTTCGTACCCGCGCCGCGGATCACGATGCAGCGCAGGCCATCGTCGGCGGAAAGCTCGAGGAACGCCTCGCCCAGGCGCTTCCACATCGGGCGCGTGAGGGCGTTCAGCTTCTCCGGGCGGTTGAGGACCACGGTGGCGATGGGCCCGCCGCGGTCCTGCACGAGGATGGTGTCGTCCACGGGCCTATCGGTAGAAGAGCTGCACGAGTCCAAGGCCGGTGACCGGGACGTAGGTGACCAGCAGCAGGACGGCCACCAGCACCGCGATGAAGTAGATGTTCACGCGAGTGACCTCCCAGACCGAGGCCTTGGCGATGGAGCAGGCGACCATCAGCACCGAGGCCACGGGAGGAGTCTGCTGGCCGATGCCCAGGTTCACCGTGACGATGAGCCCGAAGTGGATCGGGTCGATCCCCACGGCGCGCACGAGCGGCATCACGACGGGCACCACGAGGATGATCGCCGCGGCCGAGTGCAGGAACATGCCCAGCAGCAGGAAGAGCACGTTCAGCAGCGCCAGCACGAGCCACTTGTTCTGCGTGATGCCCGCCACGGCCTGGGCGAGGTGCTGGGGCGCCTGGATCTCCGTGAGGTATGCGCCGAGCAGCGCCGAGGCTGCCACGAGCAGCATCACCACGGCCGTCTGCACGCCGCCTTCGATCATCGCGGCCTTCAGGTGCTTCAGGTCCAGCTCGCGGTAGATCACGAGCCCGATGAAGAGCGAGGCCACCACCGCCATCGCCGCGCCTTCGGTCGCGGTCACGATGCCGCCGAAGATGGCGCCCAGGATGATCACCGGCAGCGTGAACGCCCAGATCGCTTCGCGGAAGGTCCTGCGCACCCGCGCCCACTGGAACTTCTCCTCGATGGGCAGGTTGTAGCGCCGCGCGAACCAGTGCGCCATGCCCATGAGCCCGAGGCCGCCGAGCACGCCCGGAACGATTCCCGCGACGAACATCTGCACCACCGAGGTCTCCGCCATGACCGCGTAGAGGATCATGGGGATCGACGGCGGGATGATCACCGCGAGGGTGGCGGCCGAGGACATGATGGCCGCGGCGAGCGGGGCGGGATAGCCCTTGCTCTTCATCGCGGGGATGAGGATCGATCCCAGGGCCGACACGTCCGCCACGGCCGAGCCCGAGATCTCCGCGAAGAACATGGAGGCGCCGATCGACACCATCGCGAGGCCGCCGCGCATGAAGCCCAGGATCGCGCTCGCGAATGCGATGAGCCGCCGGGAGATGCCCGAGGCGTTCATGATCGCGCCCGCGAGGATGAAGAGCGGCACCGCGATCAACGGGAAGTTGGTCGCGCCGTTGTAGAGCTCGATGGGAAGGTTGGCGAGGGATTCGCTGCCGTGGCTCACCACGGTCGCCACCACCGCGACGATGCCCAGCGAGACCGCGATGGGCACGTCGATGATCACCAGCGCCAGCACGCATGCGAACAGCAGCAGGATCGCCATCAGTGGGACGCCCCGCCGGTGACCGCGGGAGGATGGAGCGCGTTGGCGAGCACCCTGGGCAGCGTGAGGAGCTCGGCGGCGACGATCAGCACCGCGCTGATCGGCACCACCGATTGCACCCAGGCCACCGGGACTTCGGAAAGGCTCACGAGATGGTCGGTCTCCAGTACGCCCAGCACCTGGTAGCCCTTCCAGCCCATGAGGAGGAAGAAGGCGATGGTGAGGAACTCGGCCGCCAGCCGGAAGGCGAACCGGGGCCCCGTCGGCAGCAGGGCCATCACCTCGGGGCAGCCGATGTGCGCCCGCTTCACCGAGGCGAGCGCCGACCCGTAGAACGTGAGCCACGCCAGCAGGATCGACGCCACCTCGTCGTACCAGACGAGCGACTCGCCGAACGTCCGGTACACCACGCCGAGGGTCACCTCGACGAAGAGCACCGCCATCAGGACGATGACCACCCACTCGAGGAGCGTTTCATAGGCTCCCCGAATGCGATCGAGATTCATCGGCCTACTTTCCGAGCGCAATGGCCTGGTCGATGATCTCCTTCGACCCCTTCACCTCCTTGGCGAACTCCTCGTAGACCGGCTTGGACGCGGCGATGAACGCGTCCTTGTCGGGGGTATTCACCTGCATGCCCGCGGCCTTGAGCTTGCCCAGCAGGTCGTCGTCGTCCTTCGCCGCCTCTTCATAGACGTAGGCCTGGGTCTCCTTGGCGGTGTCCGCGAGGATCTTGCGCACGTCGGCGGGAAGCGTATTCCACTTCTTGATGCCCACGGTCACGTAGGCCGGCGTGTAGACGTGGCCCGTGAGCGAGAGGTACTTCTGCACTTCCTGGAATTTCGCGCTGTAGATCTGGGTGAAGGGGTTCTCCTGGCCGTCCATGACGCCGGTCTGCAGCGCGGTGAACACCTCCGAGAACTTCATGGGCGAGGGATTGGCGCCCCAGGCCTGGAACATCTTCACGCGCCACTTGCCCTGGGGCACGCGCAGCTTGATCCCCTCCAGGTCCTTGGGCACGTTGATGGGATGCTTGTTGTTGGTGATGTGGCGGTAGCCGTTCTCCCACACGGCGAGCACCTTGAGGCCCTTCTTCTCGGCGGCCGGCTCGATCTTCGGCCAGAAAAGCGCCTTCTCGATCTTGTGCATGTGGTTGCGGTCCTTCACCAGGTACGGCATCTCGAAGACGCCGAAGAGGTCCGCTTCCGAGGACATCACCGTGGACGGCAGCGCCATGTCGACGGTGCCGAGCTTCAATTTCTGCAGCAACTCCTTGTCGCCGCCCAGCTGGCTCGAGCCGTAGACCACGACCTTGGCCTTGGCGCCCAGCTTGGCGTTGGCGCGCTTGGCGAACTCGTCGGCCGATTTCGCGAACAGCGACCCCGGGTGGCCCACGTGGCCGAACTTGATTTCGATCTGCGCGTGCGCGGGTAGG
>JAAOZZ010000374.1 GCA_012274175.1 Betaproteobacteria bacterium | reverse complement strand
GCCTCGCATCGGCCGTGCTCACCTTCGAGCCGCTGCCGCGCGAGTTCCTCGCCCCCGCGCGGGCCCCGGCCCGCCTCACCACGCTGCCCGAGCGCCTCGCCGCCATGGCCCGCTGCGGCCTGGACTTCGCGTTCGTGCAGCGCTTCGACGCCGGGTTCGCGCGCCTGAACGCCGAAGACTTCGCCGCGAGGCTTCGCGCCCGCCACGGCGCGCGATGGGTGATGGTGGGCGAGGACTTCCGCTACGGCGCGGGACGCGCCGGGGACGCCGCGAGCCTCGCGCAGTCCGGGCGCCTGCTGGGATTCGAGGTGCGCACGCTGGCGGCGATCGCCGACGGCGGCGAGCGCATCTCCAGCACGCGGGTGCGCGAGGCGCTCGCGCGCGGCGACCTCGACGAGGCGGCGCGGCTCCTCGGACGGCCCTACGGAATCTGCGGGCGCGTCGTGCACGGCGCCCGGCGCGGCCGCCTGCTGGGATTTCCCACCGCGAACGTGCGCCTCGACCGGGCCCGCACGCCGATGCGGGGCATCTTTGCGGTAAGATGCCTCGGTGCGGCAACTCGCGGACTCGAGGGAGTGGCGAGCCTCGGCATCAATCCGGCCGTCGCGGTGAACGGCCCGGCCACCCTCGAAGCATTCCTCTTCGATTTCTCCGGCGATCTCTACGGCCGGCGCCTCTCGATCGAGTTCCTGAAGAAGCTGCGCGACGAGGCCCCATTCGCGTCGCACGAAGCGCTGGCCGCCCAGATCGGCCGCGACTGCGAAGCGGCGCGGGCGTTCTTCCGCAGCGCGGGAACACGATGAGACCCACCTGATGCCCAACGACACGAAGATCGACTACAAGCGCACGCTCAACCTGCCGGAGACGCCGTTTCCCATGCGCGGCGACCTGGCCAAGCGCGAGCCCGGCTGGATCGCGCGCTGGCAGCAGACGAAGCTCTACGAGCGCCTGCGCGAGCGTTGCCGCGGGCGCCCGAAATACGTGCTGCACGACGGCCCGCCCTACGCCAACGGCGACATCCACATGGGACACGCGGTCAACAAGATCCTGAAGGACCTGGTGGTGAAGTCGAAGACCATGGCGGGCTTCGATGCGCCCTACACGCCGGGATGGGACTGCCACGGGCTGCCCATCGAGCACCAGGTCGAGAAGCAGCACGGCCGCAACCTCGAGCCGAACCAGGCCCGGGCGCTCTGCCGCGCGTACGCCTCCGAACAGATCACGCGGCAGATGGCCGACTTCCAGCGCCTGGGGGTGCTGGGCGACTGGGAGCATCCGTACCGCACCATGGACTTCGCCACCGAAGGTGCGGAGATCCGCGCCCTCGGGCGCATCTGGAAGAACGGCCTGCTCTACCGGGGACTCAAGCCCGTGAACTGGTGCATCGACTGCGGCTCCGCGCTCGCGGAGGCGGAAGTCGAGTACGAGAACAAGACCTCGGCGGCCATCGACGTCGCGTTCGAGGCGGCCGACGCCGCGGCGGTGGCGTTCGCGTTCGGGGCGAGCGGGACGCCGAACCGGATCGCGGCGGTGATCTGGACCACCACGCCGTGGACGCTGCCGGGCAACCAGGCCATCGCCGCCCATCCCGACCTGGTCTACGAGCTCGTGGACACGGAGCGCGGGGCGCTGATCCTCGCCGCGGAGCTCGCCGCGGCGTGCCTCGCGCGCTACGGGCTCGCGGCGCGCGCGGTCCTGGGACGGGCCCCGGGCGTGGCCCTCGAGGGCTTGCGCTTCCGCCATCCGTTCGAAGATCGCGACGTGCCCATCGTGCTGGGCGGCTACGTGACGATCGAGGCGGGCACGGGCCTCGTGCACACGGCGCCCGCCCACGGCGTCGACGACTTCGAGACCGGCGTGCGCTACAAGCTGCCCCTCGACCAGCCGGTGGACGACGCCGGGCGCTTCAAGGCGGGCGTGCCCCGCTTCGCGGGCATGGGCGTGCGCGACGCGGAAAATCCCATCATCGCGCTGCTCGAGGAAAACGGGGCGCTGCTGCACCGGGCTTCGCTCCGGCACAGCTACCCGCACTGCTGGCGCCACAAGACGCCGATCATCTTCCGCGCGACGACCCAGTGGTTCATCGGCATGGATATGCCGTGCGACGTGGGCCTGCCGGGCACCGAGGGTCGCACGCTGCGCGAGCTGGCGATGCACGCCATCAACAACACGCGGTTCTACCCGGCGTGGGGACGCTCGCGCCTGGCCGCGATGATCGCCAACCGCCCCGACTGGACGCTTTCGCGCCAGCGCTACTGGGGCGTGCCGCTGCCCTTCTTCCTCGACCGCGACACCGAGGAGCTGCATCCCGACACCGCCGCGATGCTCGAGCGCGCCGCGCAGATGGTGGAGCGCGGCGGCATCGAGGCCTGGTTCGCCGCCACCTGCGAGGACTTCGGCGTCGATCCCGCGCGCTACCGCAAGCTCACCGACACGGTCGACGTGTGGTTCGACTCCGGCACCTCCCATTTCACGGTGCTGCGCGGGCTCGCGGAACAGAAGTGGCCCGCCAACATGTACCTCGAGGGAAGCGACCAGCACCGCGGCTGGTTCCAGTCGAGCCTGCTCACGGGCTGCGCCATGGACGGGCGCGCGCCCTACGATTCCCTCCTCACCCACGGCTTCACCGTGGATGCCCAGGGCCGCAAGATGTCCAAGTCCCTGGGCAACGTGATCGCGCCGCAGAAGGTGAACGACACGCTGGGCGCGGAGATCATCCGCCTCTGGGTGGCTTCCACGGACTACTCCGGGGAGCTGTCCATCTCCGACGAGATCCTCAAGCGCGTGGTGGAGGGCTACCGGCGAGTGCGCAACACGCTGCGCTTCCTGCTCGCCAACACCGCCGACTTCGATCCCGCGAAAGACCTGCTGCTGCCCGCGCGATGGGTCGAGATCGACCGCTACGCGCTCGCCATGACCCGCGAGATGGCCGCGGCGTGCATCGCCGACTACGGAAGGTTCGAGTTCCACCTCGTCGCCCAGCGGCTGCAGAATTTCTGTTCCGAGGACCTGGGCGGGTTCTGGCTCGACATCCTCAAGGACCGGCTGTACACCACCGGCGCGGCCTCGGTCGCGCGCAGGTCGGCGCAATCGGCGCTGCACCACGTGACGCAGATGACGCTGCGGCTCATGGCCCCCATCCTGTCCTTCACCGCGGAGGAGGCGTGGTCGGTGCTGCATCCGTCCGGCGACGAGAGCGTCTTCTTCCACACCTGGAAGGACGTGCTGCCGCCCCAGGAGGCGGAGGCGGCGCTCCTCGCGCGGTGGAAGCGCCTGCGGGAGATCCGCGGCGCGGTCGCCAAGCGGCTGGAGGAAAGCCGCGCGGCAGGGGCCATCGGCTCGTCGCTGCAGGCTGAAGTGACGCTGGAAGCGGGCGGCGCGGACCTCGCGCTGCTGCAATCGCTCGGCGACGACCTGCGCTTCGTGCTCATCACCTCCCAGGCGCGCGTGCGCGCCGCGAGCAGCGAGGGTGTGGCCGCCATCGAGGCGGCAGCGAGCGCCCATGCCAAGTGCGAGCGCTGCTGGCATTACCGCGCGGACGTGGGACGGGAGCCGCGGCACCCGACCCTCTGCACCCGGTGCGTGTCCAATCTCGAGGGACCCGGCGAGGTGCGCGAACATGCCTGAGGGCTCGCGCCACTGGAGCCGCTGGCTTCTCGCAAGCCTAGCGGTGGTCGCCGCCGACCGTGCGACCAAGGCGTGGATCGGGGCCGTGCTGCTTCCCGGCGAGTCGCACACGGTGACGCCCTTCTTCAAGCTGGTGCTCACGTTCAACACCGGCGCGGCGTTCAGCTTCCTCGCCGACGCGGGCGGATGGCAGCGCTGGTTCTTCACCGTGCTCGCGGTCGCGATCTCGGCGGCGATCGTGTGGACGCTTCGCCGCCATCACCGCGAGCCCGTGACAGCGCTGGCGCTCGCCCTGGTGCTGGGCGGCGCGCTGGGCAACCTCTACGACCGCGTGAGCCTGGGGCATGTCGTGGACTTCCTGCTGTTCCACGCGGGCGGCCACGGGTTCCCCGCCTTCAACGTCGCCGATTCCGCCATCACGGTGGGCGTGGCGATCCTCATCTGGGACGGCGTGCGGCCGGCGGGCAGTCGGTCGCCTCGGCCCACAGGCCAGGAGAAGCCGTGATGGACGAGACGCCGGACATGACGGGCGGCGAGGCGGAGATCCTGCTTGCGAAGCCGCGGGGCTTCTGCGCCGGCGTGGACCGCGCGATCGCGATCGTGGAACGCGCGCTCGAACAGCACGGAGCGCCGATCTACGTGCGCCACGAGATCGTGCACAACAAATTCGTGGTCGACGACCTGCGCGCGAAGGGCGCGGTGTTCGTGGAGGAGCTCTCCGAGGTGCCCGCGGGGGCGACGGTGATCTTCTCCGCCCATGGCGTCGGACTCGACGTGCGGCGCGAAGCCGAGGCGCGGGGCCTCAAGGTCTTCGACGCCACCTGCCCGCTCGTCACCAAGGTGCACGTGGAAGTCGCGCGCATGCGCGACCAGGGCCGGGAGGTGGTCATGATCGGCCACGAGGGACACCCGGAGGCCGAGGGCACTCTGGGGCAGTCCGAAACCGGCATGTACCTCGTGGAGAGCGAGTCCGACGTGGCGAGCCTGCAGGTGCGCGATCCCGCGCGCCTCGCGTACGTGACCCAGACCACGCTTTCCATCGACGATTGCGCCCGGGTGGTCGCCGCCCTGAAGGCGCGCTTCCCGGCCATCGTCGGCCCGAAGAAGGACGACATCTGCTACGCCACCCAGAACCGGCAGGGCGCGGTAAAGGCGATCGCTCCCGATGTCGAGTTGTTCCTGGTGGTGGGCTCGTCCAACTCGTCCAACTCGGTGCGGATGGTCGAGGTGGCCCTGGCCGCGGGTGCGCGGTCGGCCTACCTGGTCGAGAACGTGAGTGCGATCGACGACGCGTGGCTCGACGGAGTAACGACGGTCGGCCTGTCGTCCGGGGCGTCGGTGCCCGAGATCCTGGTTCGGGAG
>JAAOZZ010000373.1 GCA_012274175.1 Betaproteobacteria bacterium | reverse complement strand
GCGCGAAGCGCGCTGGCAGCTCGTGCCCGCCCGGGAGCTCGTCCCGGGCGACATCGTGCGCGTGCGGCCCGGCGACATCGTCCCGGCCGACATGAAGCTCCTTGCCGGGACGCTCGCCGTGGACCAGTCGGCGCTCACCGGGGAATCGAAGGAGGCGAGCAAGTCCGCCGGGGACATGGTCTCGTCGGGCTCCATCGTGCGCCGCGGCGAAGGCAACGCGCTGGTCGTCTTGACGGGGGCGAAGACGTATTTCGGCCGCACGACCGAACTCGTGCAGCTGGCGCGGCCGAAGCTGCACATCGAGGCGGTGGTAGGCAAGGTCGTGCGGTGGCTCTTCGTCATCGTGGGCGCGCTCCTGGGCGTCGTGGTCGTCCTCTCGATCGCGCGGGGCGCGCCGCTCCTGGAGATGGTTCCCCTGGTGCTCGTGCTGCTGATGAGCGCAGTGCCGGTGGCCCTTCCCGTCATGTTCACCGTCAGCATGGCCGTAGGGTCGAAGGAGCTCGCCCGGCAGGGGGTGCTGGTCACCCGCCTGAGTGCGGCGGAAGACGCGGCGACCATGGACGTGCTTTGCGTGGACAAGACCGGCACGATCACGATGAACCAGCTCGCCGTGACCGGCGTCATGCCCCTGGATCATGCGAGCGAAGCGGACGTGCTGGTCGCCGGCGCGCTCGCCTCGCAGGAAGCCAACCAGGACCCGATCGACCTCGCGTTCCTCGCCGCTGCCGCGCAGCGCCGGCTCTTCGAGGCCCTTCCCAAGGTCACTCCCGTCTCCTTCGCGCCGTTCGATGCGAAGAATCGGCGAACGGAAGCCGTGGTCGTGCAGGACGGGCAGCGGGTACGGGTGATGAAAGGCGCCGTGCGCACCGTTGCCGGGGCCTGCGGGCTCACGCCCCCGCAGGTCGAGAAGCTGGAAGCCAGTGTCGCCGCCTCGGCCGCGAAGGGCTATCGGACGCTGGCGGTGGCGCGGGGCCCCGAGACGGGCGCCCCCGTGTTGCTGGGATTGGTGTCCCTGTACGATCCGCCGCGAGCCGACGCGAAGCAGCTCGTCGCGGCACTCCAGGAGCGCGGCGTGGCGGTGAAGATGCTCACCGGCGACGCGCTGCCGGTCGCAGCCGAGATCGCGCGCGGCGTGGGGCTGCCCAATATCCGGCGCGTGGCGGACCTGAAGTCGTCAGGCGCGCAGGCCGGCGCGAACGCGGACGATGTTCTGGCCGGGGCGGATGGTTTCGCGGAAGTATTTCCCGAGGACAAGTACATCGTCGTGAAGCGGATGCAGGCCGCGGGGCACGTCACCGGGATGACGGGCGACGGGGTCAACGACGCGCCGGCGCTGCGCCAGGCGGAGGTCGGCATCGCCGTGAGCACCGCGACCGACGTGGCCAAGGGTGCGGCGAGCGTGGTGCTCACGGATCCGGGATTGACCAACATCGTGGCCCTGGTCGAGCAGGGGCGGGCGATCTACCAGCGCATCCTCACCTGGATCGTCAACAAGATCAGCCGGACCATCCTCAAGGCCGCGTTCGTCGCCATCGCGTACGTGGTGACCGGCAAGTTCGTCGTCTCCGCCTTCGCGATGCTGCTGCTCACGTTCATGACGGACTTCGCGAAGATCGCGCTCGCCACCGATCACGTGCGCGCTTCCCGCAAGCCGGAGACGTGGAATATCGGCGGCTTCGTCGCGGTGTCCGCCGTCCTTGGCGTGGCGATGGTCGCGGAAGCGCTGTTATTCCTGTGGATCGGCTGGTCGCGATTCGGCCTGGCGGCCGACGACAACGCGCTCTACACCTTCAGCTTCCTGCTCCTGCTCTATTTCGCCGTATTCTCGGTGGTTTCCGCCCGCGAGCGCCGCGCCTTCTGGTCGACGATGCCGAGCAAGGCACTATTCGCTGCCCTGCTCGCCGATGCGCTCATCGGTACCCTCCTCACCCGCGTGGGCCTGCCGGGACTTCTGCCCCTCGCCTGGACCGATACGCTCGCGATCTTCGCCTATGCGATGGTCTCGTGCCTGGTCGTGAACGACGCGGTGAAGGTGGCGATGATCCGGTGGCTCGCGCCGCCCGCAGCCGCCTGAGCGTACCGCCGCGATGTCTCGGCGCGTCCGGTCATTCAGCCTGCCAGCCGCACCACCCAGAAGATGAAGGCGGCGCCGAGGCAGGTGAGCGCGATGAGCACGCCCGTGATGGACGGGAGGTTGCGGGAGTGCGCCTCGGGCAGGATGTCCGAGGCCGCGATGTACAGCAGGAAGCCGGCGAAGAAGCCCAGGTAGAGTGCGAGCGCCCCGGGGGGCAGGCGGAACGCGAGCGTCGATGCGGCGCCCAGCACGGGGGCGGCCGCGTCGAGCAGGAGCATGCCGAAGGCCCGGCGGCTCGAATTGTGGTTCATGAGCATGAGCCCCACGGTATTGAGGCCGTCGCAGAAGTCGTGCGCGATCACCGCGACACCCACGACGATTCCCACCGATGGCGAGACCTGGAACGCGAGCCCGATCCCGACGCCGTCCATGAAGCTGTGCCCGGAAAGCGCGAGCGCCGAGAGCATGCCCACCCTGGGGTGGCGATGCTCGGCGTAGTCGGCCTCGTGGGCGTGGTGGACAAGCACGAACTTCTCGAGGCTGTGGAACAGGAGGAAGCCGGCCACCAGGGCGATCATGGCCGCGTCGGCGGACTCCCCGTGCTCGCGGGCGAGCCCGAAGATCTCCGGCAGCAGGTCGAAGCACACGACCCCCAGCAAAACCCCGGCCGTGAAGCTGAGGATGAAGTGCAGCTGGTCGCGGAACCGGAGCGCGAAGAGGCCGCCGACGAACGTCGACACCAGCGTCCCAAGCGACAGCAAGACCGCGCCCACGCATCCCCCCGCCTCCGTTGCCCTGCCCCTATGGTAGCCGCCCGGCGGGCGGGCGCTGGAGCCGGCTCGCCAGGTCTACCGTGCGGACGCCCCGG
>JAAOZZ010000372.1 GCA_012274175.1 Betaproteobacteria bacterium | reverse complement strand
GAGACGTAGCGCTCGCTGGGCTTGGCGTACGGAACCTCGACCACCTTGATGCCCTTCGACTCGAGGTAGCTCAAGGTCATGTCGTCCACGCTGCCGAAGCCCAGGGTCGCGACCTTGAGGGTCTTGGGCTTGGCGCGCGCCTCCTTCTCGAACTGCGCCCAGTCCTTGATGCGGCCGTTCTCGGCCACGAACAGGAACGAGGGCACCTTCATCATCACGGCGATGGGCTGCAGGTCGTCGATCTTCCAGCGCGGCGACGGACCCGCCAGCAGCGCGTTGGTGTCCGCGATGTACACCGCCATCGCGTATCCGTCCGCCTGCCCCGAGAGCAGCTTCGTCATGCCGGTCGCACCCGTGGCGCCCGGGACGTTCACCACGGGGAACGAGGTCTTGAGCATCGGCTCGGTGATCTTCGCGGTGAGGCGCGCGAGCTGGTCGGCGCCGCCGCCAGGGCCCCAGGGCACGATGATGTCGACCGGCCGGGAAGGATATTTGTCCTGGGCGGAAGCGGCCAGCGGGCAAATTGCCAGTCCGGCGGCTAGCGTCGCCTTCAGCAGCAGCGTCATGGTCTTCATTTAGCGCACTCCTCCTGGGGAATCGATCAGACGTAGGCCTTGTACTTCTCGAGCAGCCTCACGGGCTTCTTCAGCGCGTCGCGCCGGAAGGGATCTCCCAGCTCGCGCGTGCACATCATCTCGAGGATCGTGGTCTTGCCTTCCTGCTGCGCCTTGCACGCGTCGCGCAGCGCCGGGCCCACGTCGGAGAGCCGGTCGACCGTGACGCCCTCGGCGCCCATGGAGCGCGCGATGCCGGCGAAGCTCGGGTTCTCCAGGTTCACCCCGAGGAAGCGGTTGTTGTAGAAGTCGACGTGGTTCTTCTTCTCCGCGCCCCACTGCTGGTTGTTGAACACTACCGCGGTCACCGGAATCTTCTCGCGCACGCAGGTGAGGATCTCGCCGAAGCTCATGCACCAGGCCCCGTCGCCCACGTACGCGACCGCGCTCCTCGCAGGCGCGGCCACCTTGCAGCCGATCATGGTGGGGAAGGCGTAGCCGCAATTGCCGAACATCATCGCGCCGAACATGCTGCGCGGGTGCTCGAACTTGAGGTAGCTGTTGGCGACCTGGCAGATGTTGCCGATGTCCGTGGACACCATCGCGTCGGCGGGCATCGCCTTTTCCAGCTCCCGCAGCATCTGGCGCGGGTGCATGTACTTCGAGTCCTTCGCGACTTCCAGGCTCCAGGGGTCCTTCTCTTGGTTCCACTGCGCGAGCTCACGGTCCCAGGCCGCCTTCGCCTCGCGCACCTGGCCCATGCGCTCCTCGCGGTTGGCCGCGGAGGCGAGCGTGCGTGCCTCGAGGCGGGCCCGCAGCGCGCGCGCCGCGGCGGCCGGATCGCCGCAGACCACGACGCTGGTCGCCTTCACCAGGCCCAGGACCCTCGGGTCGGCGTCCACCTGGATCAGCTTCGCGGCATGGGGCCAGTAGTCGATGCCGTATTGCGGCAGCACGCCGAACGGGCCCAGCCGCGAGCCCAGCGCGAGGACCACATCGGCCCGGGAGATGAGCTTCATCGCCGCCTGGGACCCGTGGTAGCCCAGGGGGCCGCAGGCGAGCGCGTGGCTCGAAGGGAAGGAGTCGTTGTGCAGGTAGCTGCTGCATACCGGGGCGCCGAGCGCCTCGGCGAGCGCCACCGCATCGGGCACGCCGCCGGCCATGACCACGCCGCCGCCGGAGATGATCACGGGGAATTTCGCCTGCGCGAGGAGATCGGCGGCCGCGTCGAGGCTGTGCTCGCCGCCCGCTCCGCGCTCGATGCGCAGCGCCTGGGGAACCTCGCACTCGATCTCGCCGTAGAAGAAATCCCGCGGGATGTTGAGCTGCGTGGGACCCATCTCGAGCAGCGCGCGGTCGAACGCCCGCCCGGTGAGCTCCGCCATGCGCGCGGCGTTGTTCACGTGCGCCTGGTACTTGGTGATCTTCTGGAAGATGGCGAGCTGCTCGGTCTCCTGGAAGCCGCCCAGGCCCATGCTCATCGTCCCCGCCTCGGGCGTGATCGCCACCACCGGCGAGTGCGCCCAGTAGGCCGCCGCGATGGCGGTGACGAAATTGGTGATGCCGGGGCCGTTCTGGCCGATGCACACGCCGTGCCTTCCCGTGACGCGGGAAAAGCCGTCGGCCATGTGCGCCGAGCCCTGCTCGTGCACCGTGGGCACGAAGCGGATTCCTGCGGCCGGGAAAAGGTCGAGGGCGTCCATGTAGTCCGAGCCCACGATGCCGAAGACGTGCGTCACGCCCTGGGCCACGAGGGTCTCGACGAACGCCTCCGAAGGGGTCATCCGGACTTTGCCGGCGACCACCATGCGCTTCACATCCGAGACGTTGGTCATGGCGCGTTGCTCCGAGGGGAAGGTCCGACGCAGTGTCCCACAAGCCCGCGGCCGCGCGCAACGCCTGAAGGAGATTTCTAGAATATTTCGTTCCAGATTTCGATAGAATGCATCGATGCCGCGCAAGGAAGACAAGATCCCCGCGACGCTGCGCGCCTTCGCCGTGGTGGAAGCGCTGGCACGGGCCGAGCGCCCCGTGTCCCTCGCCGAATTGGCCGAGAGCACGGGATTGCCCAAGCCCACCGTCTACCGCATGCTCGCGATGCTCGAGGCGGCCGGCCTCGCGATGCCGGAGCCGGGATTGCGGCGCTTCGCCCCGGGACCGCGCCTCACGGGACTCGCGCGCGACGTGATGCTGAGCGGCAACTTCCGCGCCGCGCGCCACGCGGTCCTCGACCGCCTCGTATCCGAGGTGGGCGAGACCTGCAATTTCACGATGCTCGACGGCGCCTCGGTGATGTACCTCGACCGCGTGGAGGCGGCGTGGCCTTTGCGCATGAACCTCACCGCCGGCTCCCGCGTTCCGCTGCACTGCACGGCGAGCGGCAAGCTCCTGCTCGCGATGCTGCCCGCGACCGCGCGCCAGCGCCTCCTGCCGCAGCTCGCCCTCGCCCCCTTCACCGAGCGCACCATCACGGATCGCAAGCGCCTCGAGCGCGAGCTCGCCCGCATCCGGGCCCGCAAGTATGCGACCGACGACGAGGAGTACCACGCGGGACTCGTGTGCGTGGCGGTGCCGGTGCACGACGAGCGCCGGCGCGCGTGCGCGGCGATCGCGGTCCATGCGCCGCGCTCCCGCATGCCCCTCGAGCGCGCCCTCGAGCACCTGCCGAGCCTGCGGCGCGCCGCCGAGGCGATGTCGGCCACTTTCGATTGAGCGGCGCCGTGCGCGCCGAGGAGGAATCCGGATGAGCGAGGAAGACGGGAAGATCGAGATCCATCGCGGCCTGAAGGGCGTGTACTTCGAGCGCTCCCGGGTCTGCTTCATCGACGGGCGCGCCGGAGAGCTTCGGTACCGCGGCTATTCGATCCACGACCTCGCCGAGCGCTCGAGCTTCGAGGAAGCGTGCTACCTCCTGCTCAAGGGCGAGCTGCCGCGGGGCGAGGAGCTCGAGCGCTTCGACGCGGAGCTCAAGGCCGCGCGCGTGCTTCCTTCCGCGGTGCTCGACGTGATCGGCTCGATGCGCCAGGGGCACCCCATGGACGTGCTGCGCACCGCGGTCTCCGCCCTCGCCGCGTTCGATCCCGACACCGCCGACAACTCGCCCGCGGCCACCCTGCGCAAGGGCGTGAGGCTCACCTCCCAGGTGCCGATGATCGTCGCCGCCCACGAGCACCTGAGGCACGGCAGGGCGCCGGTGCCGCCCGATCCGGGCCTCGGGCACGCGGCCAATTTCCTGCACATGCTCAAGGGATCTGCGCCGACGGCCGATGCCGCGAAGCTCATGGACACTGACATGATCCTGCACGCCGAGCACGGCTCGAACGCTTCCGCGTTCGCCGCGCGGGTGGTGGCGGGCACCGACGCCAATCTGCACGCGGCGATGACGGCCGCCGTGGCCGCGCTGTCGGGACCGGCCCATGGCGGCGCCGCGGAGAACGTGATGCGCATGGCCCAGGAGGTCGGCGATCCGGCGAACGCCGCCGAGTACGTGAGACGCAAGCGCGCCAACCGCGAGGCGGTGATGGGCTTCGGGCACCGCGTCTACCGGGCCGAGGATCCGCGCGCGCGCCACATGCGCGAGGGCGTCCTGCGCCTGTCGCGGGAAATGGGCCAGCCGAAGTGGTACCTGATCCTCGAGGCCCTGGTGGAAGCGATGAAGCCCTACGCGCGCCACGGCGTGAACGTGAACGTGGATTTCTACGCCGGGGTCGTTTACTACCTGCACGGGATTCCCGAGGACCTGTTCGTGCCGATCTTCGCCATCGGACGCGTGCCCGGGTGGACCGTGCAGGTGCTGGAGCAGCTGGAGAACAACATCCTGATCCGGCCGCTCACCCTCTACAACGGCCCCGAGCCGCGGCCCTACGTCCCGATCGGGGAACGCTAGGGCGGCCTGCGGGAACTAGGACTGCGCCAGCAGGACGCAGGCCGTCGCGACGATGTCGTCCACGACGGCGCCCCGCGAGAGATCGCTCACCGGCCGCGCGAAGCCCTGCAGCACGGGGCCGACCGCCCGGGCCCCGCAGGCGTGCTGTGTGAGCTTGTAGCCGATGTTGCCCGCGTCCAGGTCGGGGAAGACCAGCACGTTCGCGCGTCCGGCGACGTCGCTTGGGTGCCGCACTTTCTTCGCGGCTATGTGGGGCACCAGGGCCGCGTCGGCCTGCAGCTCGCCGTCGATCATGAGCTGCGGGTCGCGTTCGCGCGCGATGGCGAGCGCCCGCGTGACCTTTTCCACGCGGGGATGCTGCGCGCTGCCGTGGGTGGAAAACGACAGCATCGCCACCCGCGGCTCCTCGCCTACCAGATGGCGGAAGCTGCGGGCCGACGCGAGCGCGATGTCCGCGAGCGCCTCGGGATCGGGATCGACGTTGACCGCGCAGTCCGCGTACACGAGCACCCTCTCGCCCGCTTCCCCCAGGCGCGGCAGGATCATCACGAAGAAGCTGGAGGGCGTGCGGATGCCTTCGGCGAGGCCCACGGTCATCATGCCCGCCTCGATCACGCGGGCCGTGGCGCTCGCGGCACCGGCCAGCATCGCCTCGGCGTCGCCCGAGCGCACCATCATGCCGGCGTGGAACAAGGGCTTGCCCACCAGGCGCCGCGCGATCTTCGGATTCGCGGCGGGGCGGCCCTTGGCATAGAGCTCGGCATAGCGCGCAAGGCTCGCGCTGCGCTCCGGGTCGATCACCTCGATGCCTTCCAGCGCCACGCCGGCGCGTTCGGCCGCGGCGCCCACATCGGCATCGGCGCCCAGAAGCACGGGAATGGCGAGGCCCTCGTCGCGCAGCCGGCGCGCCGCCGCGACGATGCGCTCGTCGTCCCCTTCGGGCATCACCAGGCGCCCCGGCGCGCGCTTCGCGCGCGTCTTCCAGCGCTCGAGGATATTCATTGGGATTGCGGTCGTTGGCCGAATTGGCTATTTTCCACGAACACCATGGACCATGCGACATACGATTTCATCGTGGCGGGCGCGGGCTCCGCGGGCTGCGTCCTCGCCCATCGGCTGAGCGAGGGCGGCCGGCACAGCGTGCTGCTCCTGGAAGCGGGGCCCGAGGATCGCTCCCTCTGGATCCACCTGCCGATCGGCTACGCCAAGACCATGTTCCACCCGGTCTACAACTGGGGCTTCTACACCGAGCCCGATCCGGAGATGAACGGCCGCAAGATCTACTGGCCCCGAGGGCGCGGACTGGGCGGCTCCAGCTCGATCAACGGGCTCATCTACATTCGCGGCCAGCGGGAGGATTACGAGCGCTGGGAGCGCCTCGGCAACCGGGGCTGGGGATGGAAGGACGTGCTGCCGTACTTCATCCGCTCGGAGCACAACACCCGGGGCGCCAATGCCTGGCACGGAGCGGACGGGCCGCTCTGGTGCTCCGACATCGGCCAGCGCCACGAGCTGATGGACGCGATCATCGGCGCCGCGAACGAGTTGGGGATCCCGGGCAATCCCGATTTCAACGGGCCCACCCAGGAAGGCGTGGGCTACTACCAGCTCTTCACCCGGCACGGATGGCGCTCGAGCGCGGCCACGGCTTACCTGCACCCGGCGAGAAAGCGCGCGAACCTGAGGGTCGAGACCGGCGCGATGGTGAGCCGGGTGCTCTTCGAGGGACAGCGCGCGACGGGCGTGCGCTACGAGCAGCGGGGACGCACGATCGAGGCGCGGGCGGGACGCGAGGTGATCGTCGCGGCCGGAGCAATCCAGAGCCCGCAGCTGCTGCAGCTCTCGGGGATCGGCGAGCCCTCGTTGCTCTCCTCCCTGGGCATCCCCGTCGTGAGCGCGCTCCCGGGCGTCGGCGCGAACCTGAGCGACCACCTGCAGCTGCGCGTGCTGTACAAGGTCGCGAAGCCCATCACCACCAACGACGAGCTGCGCACGCCGTGGGGCCGCGCACGGATCGGCCTGCAGTGGCTGCTCTCGCGCCGGGGTCCGCTCGCGCGGGGCATCAACGTGGGCGGAATGTTCGCCCGCGTGCTGCCCGAGTCCACGACACCCGACGTGCAGTTCCATTTCGCCACCCTCTCGGCGGACCTGGCGGGCGGCAAGCCCCATCCGTGGTCCGGATGCACGTTCTCGGTGTGCCAATTGCGTCCCGCATCCCGCGGCTCGGTCGCGATCCGCTCGCGCGACGCAAGGGATCCGCCCGCGATCCGGGCGAATTACCTTACCGAGGAAGCCGACCGCCGATGCATGGTGGAAGCCCTCAAGCTCACGCGCCGCCTCGCGGCCGCGCCTGCGCTCTCACCCTACCTCGCGCAGGAGTTCCGCCCGGGCGACGGGGTGCGGACCGACGACGAGCTGCTCGCGTTCGCGCGCGAATTCGGCGCGACGATCTTCCATCCCTCCGGCACCTGCAGGATGGGCTCGGACTCGATGTCCGTGGTCGACGAGCGGCTGCGCGTGCGCGGCATGTCCGCCCTGCGGGTCGTGGATTGCTCCATCATGCCGGAGCTGGTCTCGGGCAACACCAACGCCCCGGTGGTCATGATCGCCGAGAAAGCATCGGACATGATCCTGCAGGACGCGCGATAGGTTCCCTCACCGGCGCTGGAGGTCCATCTTTTCCACCATCGTGTTCCAGAGCGCCGAGCCCACCAGGTTCGAGCCGCCGTCCACGCACAGCACCACGCCGGTGATGTAGGAGGCGAGCGGAGAGGCGAGGAACACCGCGGCCTGCCCGATGTCGTCCACGGTGCCGTAGCGTCCCAGCGGGATGACCGCCTTCTTGCCCTTCTCCATCTCGGGCGAGGACAGGCGGCGCATGCCCTCGGTAGCCTCGATGGGTCCGGGCACGATGCTGTGGGTGCGGATGCCGTGCCGGCCCCATTCGATGGCGAGGTTCTTCATCATGATGTCGATGCCCGCCTTGGCCGCGGCGACGTGGACCTGGTAGGCCATGGGAACGAACGCCTGGCCCGCGGAGATGAAGATGATGCAGCCGCGGGTCTCCTTCAGCTGCTCGAAGGCGGCGCGGGAGGCGTGGAAGGATCCCAGCAGGTCGATGTCGACCACGGTCTTGAAGCCGTTGGGGCTCAAGCCTTCCGCGGGGCAGAGGAAATTGCCCGCCGCGCCGCAGACCAGCACGTCGATGGGTCCCACCTCGCTTCGCGTGCGCGCGAAGGCCGCCTGCACCGCCGCGTAGTCGCGCACGTCCGCGGCCACCGCGAGCACCTTGCCGCCCGCGTGGGCGCTGAGGGCGCGCAGCTCCACGGCCGCGGCGTCGGGCTTGTCCTGGGTGCGGCCGCAGATCGCGAGATTCGCCCCGAGCGCGGCGAAGTTGCGCGCCACGCCCAGGTTGATGCCGCTGCCGCCGCCGGTCACGAAGACGGTCCGGTCCTTGAACAGTTTCGTGGGCAGGTGTTCCTGCACGATCATGGTCGATGCTCCCCGGAGGTCCGCTGCGGAAGGATCGCCAAGGATACCCATGTACGGGCTCGCGCCGCCCATGGGACAGCCGTTGCAAGGGGACTCGCGCCCGGGCCAGGGTGGAAGCGCCCCTCTCGCGGCGGAAAGAAAAAGGTCCCGCCCGGTAACGGGCGGGACCCAACCCTGAAGCGCGTCACGACCACGCAAGCGCGCTAATGAATGTTAATCGGAAGGCCGCCCCGAGGCAACCCCCGGGAGCGTCGGCGCACGCCTACTTGCGCGCCTTCCCGCCGCCCTTCTTCGCCGACCGGGCTGGCGCCTTTTCCTCGGGCCGGTAGTCGCCGATGATCCCCTTGACGGGACAGAACGTGAAGGCGGGACACTTCCGGCATCCCACCGCGATGGCTATCGGGCAGAGCTTCATGGGGGCTCCTCTCATTTCGATGGAACGCGAACGCGGCGAGCGCCCTTCGTGCCTATCGCGGTCAATGCGGCGATCCGCGGTCAGGGGCCGCAAGCGAGACTACCTTGCAGACCGTCGGCGGACAGGCGTAGCGATAGTACGTGTTGTTGAGATAGACCGACACATCGTCGATCTCCTCGTCGCCCCAGTGAAGGCCGAGGTTGTCGTTCCAGCGGTTCACCCAGCCGCGCACGTCGTTGAAATCCTTCGCCACGCGCTTCGCGCGACCGTGGACGCTCGTGGTGTGACACTCACCGCAGCGCGATTCGTACAGGGCCGCCCCGCGCTCGGCGTCGGCGCCGAAGGCCCCGCGGGCGAGCAGCAGGATCGCGAGTGCGGCGATGACGACCACGACGGCGAGCACCCAATGGCGACGCAACATGACGGCTCCACGAACGGACGGCTTGTCCCATTGTCCGGCGCCCGGCGCAAGGAAGCGTGACGTGGATCAAACCCGCCGGCTGTCCCGCCGCCCCCGGCGACGGCGGGATTTCGGCTAACGCGCGCGCCGGAAGTGCTCCAGCGCCTTGGCGTGGTCGAGGACGGCGCGCACCGCGTCGGCCGCGCCCAGGAGGGAGGGGTATCGCCCGAGATGCCACAGGCAGAGTGCCGCGCCGTAAACCAGGCTGTCGCGGGTGGCGCCCGGCTCCCCGGCGAGGGCCGCGAGCCCCGCCTCGGCGGCGGATCTCGCCACGGCGGCGGTGTCGAGCGGCGCGACGGGAGCGCCCTCTTCCTTCGCCTCGACGTCGGCCGCGCCGGGAATGCGCGGCGCGCGCACCGCCTGCACGATGCCCAGCTCCGTCGGCCTGAATTCCGTGGCCGACTCCTCGCCGCCGTCGTGGTACTGGAAGACCTTGCCCATGTGGGTGAGCGACGGGATCACGCCGCCCTCCACACCGCGCACGATGAGCGCCGAATCGAAGCCCGCATGGCGCGCGAGCATCGCGTAGATGCGCGGATAGGGCTTGTGCACGTAGCCCGTGACCAGGTGGCTCTTGCGGCGGCCGCGCACCGGCCCGGACAGCACCTCGACCGTGGTGATGGACGGCCGCTTGACGATGAGCGTGCGCAGTCGCGTAAGGCCGTGCAGCTTCGGGCACGACGCCTCCTGGTCGACGTAGGCCCAGCCGACGTCCGGCTCGCCCACGCGGACGGCGGCGGCGGCGGGATCCAGGTCCACGGGGACCCCGGCGGCGCGCAGCACCTGGCGATGGGTCACGCCATACTTGGGCCCCATGCTTTCCACGCCGTGGGAGACCGCGGCGACGCCGCAGGCGGCCAGCACCGGCGGCAGGAACGGCGAGGCCGGCAGCGTGCGGTTGAAGCCGTCGTAGGGATCGGCGATGTCCAGCACCTCGTCCACCGGCGCGGTGGCGAACCGGGTCGCCTCGCGGATGGCCTCGAGCACGCCGCGGTTCTCGTCGTCGGTCTCGCGCTTCATCCGCAGCGCGATCAGGAACACCCCGGCCTGCACGGGATCGACGCGGCCGTCGAGGACCAGGCGCATGCCTTCGCGCGCCTCCTCCCGCGAAATGTCCTTGCTCAGCTCCGGGCCCGTGGCGATGCGCTTGAGGATGGAGCTCATCAGCGCCAGGGGATCGGAAGGCATGGCCGCGGCGGGGCCGCTCATGGCGCGCCCTCCCCCGGCAGGCCCACGAGCACGCGATCGCCCTCGAGGCGCACGGTATAGGTCCGCAGGTCGTCTTCCGCCGGCTCCTCCATCGCCTTGCCGGTGCAGACGTTGAAGCGGCTGCCGTGCAGGGGGCAGCGCACCAGCTCTCCCTTGAGCACGCCCGTGGCGAGGGATGCATCCTCGTGGGTGCAGGTATCGTCCGCGGCGCAATAGCGCCCGTCGACGTTAGCGAGGAGGATGCGCCGTCCGCCGACGTCCACGCGTTTCATCGTTCCGGGCCGCAGCTCGCCCGCCCTTGCGATCTCGAAGAATGCTTCCTGCATACGTCCTCGTCGGGTTTGCGGCGCCGGAATCAGGCCGCGGGTTCGAACCACTTGAGCCGGTCGCGCAGCCGCACCACCTCGCCCACGATGATCAGGGTGGGCGCCTTGACGTCGCTTGCGTGCACGATGTCCGGGAGCGTCTCCAGGGTGCCCGTGAGCACGCGCTGGTTCGGCGTCGTGCCCTGCTG
>JAAOZZ010000048.1 GCA_012274175.1 Betaproteobacteria bacterium | reverse complement strand
GGTGGTGCGCCAGGTCGCACCCCACGACTCCATCGAGCGCTACCAGAAGCTCGGCGTGGAATGCCTGCAGGGCACGGCGAAGATCACCTCGCCCTGGACCGTCGACGTGGCGCTTGCGGGCGGCGGATCGCGCACGCTCACCACGAAGAACATCGTGATCGCCGCGGGAGCGCGCCCCTTCGTGCCGCCGATCCCGGGGCTTGCCGCGGCTTCCCCGCTCACCTCCGACACGGTATGGGAGCTGCGCACCTTGCCCGCGCGCCTCGTGGTGCTGGGCGGCGGGCCGATCGGATGCGAGCTCGCGCAGTGCTTCGCGCGCCTGGGGGCGAAGGTGACGCAGGTGGAGATGCTTGCGCGCCTGATGGTGCGCGAGGATCCGGAGTTCTCCGATCTCGTGGAGCAGCGCTTCCGCGCCGAAGGCATCGCGGTCCTCACGGGCCATACGGCGAAGGAAGTGCGCGTCGAAGGCGCGGAGAAGATCATCGTGGCCGAGCATGGGGGCGTCGAGGTGCGCATCCCGTGCGACGAGATCCTCTGCGCCGTGGGGCGGCTGGCGAACACCGCGGGCTACGGCCTCGAGGAGCTGGGCATCCCGGTCACGAAGCAGAAGACGGTCGAGGTGGACGAGTATCTCGCCACTTCGTATCCGAACATCTTCGCCTGCGGGGACGTCGCCGGCCCCTACCAGTTCACCCATACCGCGTCCCACATGGCGTGGTACTGCGCCGTGAATGCGCTCTTCGGCCGGTTCCGCAGGTTCCGCGTCGACTACTCGATCGTCCCGTGGGTCACGTTCACCGATCCCGAGGTGGCGCACGTGGGATTGAACGAGACCGAGGCGCGGCAGAAGGGGATCGCCCACGAGGTGAGTGTCTACGGCCTGGACGACCTCGACCGCGCGATCGCCGACGGCGAGGCCCGGGGCATGGTGAAGGTGCTCACCCGTCCCGGGAGCGATCGCATCCTGGGCGCGACCATCGCGGGCGAGCATGCGGGCGAGATCCTGGCCGAGTTCGTCGCCGCGATGCGCCACGGCGTGGGGCTGAAGGGCGTGCTCGGGACTATCCACGCCTATCCCACCGTGGCCGAGGCCAACAAGTCCGTGGCGGGCGTGTGGCGGCGATCGCGCGTGACCCGCGGGCAGATGGCGCTCGCCGAGCGGTACAACGCATGGACCCGCGGCGAGGCGGGTCTCGCGGGCGTCCTGGCGGGCCTCTTCCGGCTCTCCGACAAGCATCCCTTCCACGACTCCGCCGAAAGCCACGGCGACGATTGAGGCCCCATCCATGACCAGACGTATCGCGCTGGCCCTTGCGAGCCTGCTCATGAGCGCCACGGCGCTCGCCTTCGACCACACCTACGCCGCGTGGGACGCGCTGCTGAAAAGCCACGTGCGCTACCTGCCCGGCGGCAACGCCTCGCGCGTGGACTACGCGGGCTTTGCACGGGATCGCGCGAAACTGAAGGCAGTGCTGGACGCCGACCAGCAGGTGACGCGCGCGGAATTCGACGGCTGGAGCAAGCCGCAGCAGGAAGCGTTCCTCATCAACGCGTACAACGGCTTCACCATCGAGAAGATCCTCACGCGCTATCCGGACATCAAGTCCATCCGGGATTTCGGGACCGTCTTCGGCAATCCCTGGAAGGACAAGTTCTTCACGCTCTTCGGCGAGGCCGCGAACCTCGACCTCGTGGAGCACGGCATGCTGCGCAAGGCGGGCGTCTACGACGAGCCGCGGGTGCATTTCGCGGTGGTGTGCGCGTCGATCGGCTGCCCGATGCTTCGCAACGAGGCGTTCGTGGCCGAGCGGTTGGACGCCCAGCTCGAGGACGGGATCCGCCGCTTCCTCTCGGACCGCACGCGCAACCGCTACGACCCGCAGTCCGGCAAGCTCGAGGTCTCGAAGATCTTCGACTGGTACGGCAAGGACTTCGAGCAGGGCCACAAGGGCTACGGTTCGCTCAAGGCCACGTTCGGGAAGTACGCCGACATGCTCGCCGACAAGCCCGGGGACCGGGCGGCGGTCGCCGCCGGCCGCGCCGAGGTGACATTCCTCGACTACGACTGGTCCCTCAACGACGCGCGACCGTAGGGCCGGGCGAACGTACAATCGCCCCATGGCCAGGCTTTCCATCGTCGTCCCGGTCCTCAACGAGGAGCGGGACCTGCGCTCGACGCTCGCGCCGCTGCAGGCGCTGCGCGCGCAAGGCGTGGAAGTGATCGTGGCCGACGGCGGCAGCACCGACGCCACGCGCGCCGTGGCCGGACCGCTCGCCGATCGCGTGATCGAGGCACCCCGCGGGCGCGCTTCCCAGATGAACGCCGGCGCCCGCGCGAGCCAGGGCGAGGTGCTGCTCTTCCTGCATGCGGACACGGTGCTGCCCGAAGGCGCGGTGGATGCGCTCATGGAAGGGCTCGCCGCGGGCGATCGCGCGTGGGGCCGATTCGACGTCCGCATCCCGGGCGGCGGGGCGCTGCTCGCCCTCGTGGCCCGGATGATGAACGCGCGCTCGCGCTGGACGGGCATCGCGACCGGCGACCAGGCGATGTTCGCCCTGCGCTCCGCGTTCGAGGCCGCCGGGGGCTTCCCCGACATTCCCCTCATGGAAGACCTGGCGCTCTCGCGGTCGCTGCGCCGCATCTCGCCGCCGCTATGCCTGCGCGACCGGGTGGTGACCTCGGCGCGGCGATGGAAGCGGCACGGAACATGGCACACCATCGTCCTCATGTGGCGCCTGCGGCTCGCCTATGCGCTGGGCGCCGATCCCCAGGAGCTCGCCCGCCGCTATGGCGTCGAACGCACCTCGTCCTGACGCGGCGCGGATCGCGGTGTTCGCGAAGGCGCCCGTTGCCGGAGCGGTGAAGACGCGCCTCGCGGAGGTGCTCGGCCGCGACGCCGCGGCGAGCCTGCACGCGGGCCTCGTGCGCCACGCGCTGTCGGCCGCGGTGCAATCGCGCTCGGGGCCCGTCGAGCTGTGGTGCGCGCCCGATGCCGGGCATCCCTTCTTCGAGCGCTGCCGCGACGAGTTCGCCGTGACGCTGCATCTCCAGCAGGGCAGCGACCTGGGCGAGCGCATGTCCGGCGCTTTCGCCGCCGCGTGGGCCGAGGGCGCCGCGCTCGTGATCATCGGCTCCGACTGCCCCGCGCTCGACTCCGCATACATCGCGCGCGCCATCGAAGCGCTGGTGGGGCGCGACGCGGTGTTCACCCCGGCGGAAGACGGCGGTTACGTGCTGGTGGGCCTCACCCGCCCGCTGCCGCGGCTGTTCGAGGACATTCCGTGGGGCGGCCCGGCGGTCATGGCGCGCACCCGCGAGCGGCTCGCGGAGGCGAAAGCCGACTGGCTCGAGCTGCCCACGCTCTGGGACGTGGATCGTCCAGAGGACTACGTGCGGCTGCAGCGCGAGGGGCTGCTCCAGGAAGTGCTGTCGTGAGGCGCTTGGCGCCGGCCGCCTTCATGGTGCCCGCCCGGGCGGCCGTGGCGTTCGTGGCGCTCTTCGCCACG